>NZ_CEZJXU010000042.1:5587-9451 GCF_983023055.1 Dethiosulfatibacter sp.
AATTATATCATTGCTGTCTCCAAACATTGAAGATTTCTTTTCCTCAAGAACACCCACTACTGTATATCTTTCACCCTGGATAAAAATCTTCCTTCCAACAGGATCAAATTTCTTGAATAGCTTTTCGGCTATCTTGGTTCCTATTAAAGCTACCTGGTTCCTGTAATCCATATCCACATCAGTTAAAGATCTGCCCTTTCCAATCTTGAAATTCTGAATATTTAGATAACTATTATCTATGCCACTTATTTTTACTCCATCAATATTTTCAAGACCATATTTTACCATACCGTAAGAACTTGTTTCCGGTGAAAGATTCAAAATACCTTCTATGGATTTCATCTCTTCAAGGTTTTCAACATCAAGGTTGACTTTTTCACTAAATACAGAAATATTCATTACGTTGGTACCCATGCTTTCAATACTTGAGGTTACGTTGGCTTTTGCCCCTTGTCCCAATGAAACAATAACGATTACAGAAAATACTCCTATTATTATTCCAAGCATTGTAAGAAAAGTCCTCATCTTGTTTGCAAATATGGATTTCACGGACATCTTAAGTGTATTTTTAAAGCTCATATTCATTGATTTACCTTCCTGTCCACAATCAGTCCGTCCCTGATTATTATCTGTTTATCAGTTTGTTCTGCTACTTCAATATCGTGAGTAATAAGTATAATTGTCTTTCCTTTTGCATTAAGTTTTTCAATTATTCCCATAACTTCTTCCCCTGATTTGCTGTCAAGGTTTCCCGTAGGCTCATCTCCTAAAAGTACAGCTGGATCTCCCACAAGAGCCCTTGCAATTGCAACTCTCTGCTGTTGTCCGCCAGAAAGTTCAGTCGGTCTGTGGTCCATTCTATCAAAAAGTCCCACACTTTCCAGTACCTCTTCAACCCGTTCCTTTCGCTCCCTTAACTTAACCCCTCTATAAACAAGTGGAAGCTCTACATTTTCATAGGCATTTAGTTTTGGTAAAAGGTTGAATTTTTGAAATATAAATCCTATCTTTTCATTCCTAATTCTAGCAAGGGCATCTTCGCCATAGGTAGCTATTTCCTTTCCATCCAAATGATACTCACCTGTAGTTGGCAAATCCAAACATCCAAGTATATTCATAAGGGTAGATTTCCCAGATCCTGATGGCCCAATTATAGAAGTAAAGTCACCTTCATCGATTTTAAGGGTAATACCCTTAAGTACCTGAAGCTCCATTTCACCCATTACATATGTCTTTGTTATTTCTTTTATATCTATCATAGCTTCCTCCTATGTCCTCTAAAAGGCTGATGTATAAGATGTATCCATTGAATAGATTTCATAATATACGGTATCACCAATGTCTAACCCTGTAGTTATTTCTATAGATTCATTGTTGGCTATTCCTGTTTCAACCTTCTTCTCTAAAGTATTTCCAACCTCGTCCTTTACGGTCACAAAATATTCCCCGTCAATCTTGGAAACAGCCTCAACTGGGATTGTAACGACACCCTTTTCATTGGCAATTTCAACTTCAATATTTACGTTCATTCCTGACATGAGCTTCTTCCTGTCGTCAATTGATACTGTAACTTCATATACGGTGACTCCGTTGTTTCCGCTTCCATTTAAGGATATTGACTCCACCACACCAGTGAATTCCTCATCTTCGAAGACAGGACAATCTATATTGACTTTTTGACCCTGAAATACATTCATTATGTCAAGCTCATCTACACTTATTACAACTTCCATATCCTCAAGGTCCGCCACTTCAAAAAGCTCGGCACCAGGTTCAACATATCCCTGTTCGTCTACAAACACATTGAGTACTGTTCCTCCAATAGGCGAATCCACGGTGGATTTTTCATCATTCAACTCATTTAGAGACAACCTCTTCTGCGCTACATAAAGCCTCTGCTCTTCTATCTGATATTCCAGTTCATCACTTTCGATTTCTGCCATCAGTTGACCTTTATCAACCAGTTCTCCGTTTTTAATGTATATCTTTTTCAAAAGACCACCTACTTCAGCCTTTATAGTGATTTTCTCGTTCAATATAGATTGACCTGTAAAAGGCGAAGTGTATTTGCCAGTTGAATTCACCGCCGTTATTTTTACAGGAGAACCTTCCTTAAGTGCCCCCTTGTATTCCACTTCCACTTCTGCCTGGTAGCCGACGGACCCTCCTCCGTTGGCTACGGGAGCATTATTTTTCGACACTATTCTTCCTTCAAGTGTGAGGAGATAGTCTGAAAGGAATACTTCCGTCTTGTCCCCAATATTTATATTTTCTATCTGGTCCTTGGTGAAATATGACTGAACTCTGATGATATTTACTTCCGCCATTTCTCCTAGTACAGTACCTTCTGATACTTGGTCACCTTCTTCATAAAAAAAGCTTACAGCACCACTTTCCTGTGCATGGATTTTCGAATTTTCAGCCTTTGTTTCCAGGTCCTTAAGGTTTTTCCTTGCAAGAGCAAGACTGTAGCCTGCCGAATCTATTGTCAGCTGCTTTGATTCGTCATCGCTTTCAATTTCATAAAGGGCCAGTACTTCATTCTTGTTTACAATCTGTCCCTCCCTTGTAAAAATCTTTTCAATATTCCCTTTCTTATACGAAGATACAGTCCTTATGTCCGACGGGTTGATTTTTCCCGTCCCTGTTATTGTTTTTCTTATATCTGATTTTTCAACTATATAAGAAGACTCCATGTTCATAGTTCCCGACATTTCAGTTCCTTCAGATTTTTTGTTGTTTAAGTACTGCATTAGTGAAAAACAAGCTAAGACAGCAACTGCTGCAATAACCAATCTCTTTTTAGTAATTTTTTTCTTTTTCATTTTATCCTCCATTTTTTATTCCAATCATCTCGGATGATGCAACTAAGTTATCATGTCTGTTTTAATAATAATCACCTAAAATTAATTTGAAATTAGCTTAAAATTAAATTTTATTATGAACTTACATAAGTCCTAGACCAACTGTACCACTCATCATAGTACAGCAGCAACTGTATTATGACACATAGTACAGCTCGCGTCAATACTTTTACTGTTACAAAAAATTAAAAAAAGAATTCCAGGATCAAAACCCTGAAATTCTTAAACACTTTTTTACTTTGTTCTCAATTCAACTTCTCAATTATCTTGTCTGCCGCAGTTTCGATTTGAGTCAATAGATTTTTGTTTTCTATGTAACCACTACTTATTTTCTGGTAGGCGTCATTAAATTCAATATGGCCTACCATCTTCAGGTTTATCATTTCCTCAAGTTCCTTAGGTGTGAACATTGTACCTCTCTTGCCTTCCTTCTTCATATACTTATTTATGAGATAAAGTATATTTCCTGCGTTATCCTTGCCTATAATGTTTATGCAGGTGTTTATTTTCCCGAAGTCCTCAATTCTGCTTTCTGTAATGAGGAGTATCCTGTCAAGGACGCTGTAGTCCATAATGTCTTTCTCATCCCTGATACTACCACCGTCAATGATTATATAATCGTATTTGTCGTTGAGTATCATGAAAAGTTTTCCGAAAATCTTGTTTTCCTCTGCTTTCTTTGTTTCAAGTCTAGGTGTTGGAACCATATCGAAAACTGATCCTTCCACCTCTGCTGATATCTTACCTTCATCAAGACTGCAGATGTCATCCACAAGGTCCACATAATCATATATTATGTTCATATCATATCCAAGATAAACGGATGCATTTTTTGTTGAACCTGATATATCCACATAAACCACGCTGCCTTCATTTGCAAGTTTCTTAGCCAGTTCAAGTGAAATAACTGTCTTTCCCTGTTGGTCCTCACATGAAGTTACAAGAATGAATTTACTCATTAGTTCCCTCCTCCTCTTCTGATACTTCTTCAATAGCTGCT
>NZ_CEZJXU010000043.1:0-9357 GCF_983023055.1 Dethiosulfatibacter sp.
ATCCTTGCCTGTCCAACTGGTTCCATATTCGTCATATATTTCCCATTGTGCATCCATTCCTTCAAGAAGTTTATCCATTTCATCCTCAATGTAGTCTTCATCCTCATCTATGGCAAGTCGTCTATCCAAGTAAATGGAGCATTTCGTCGGTACTGCATTTAGAGATACCGATTCACTCTCAATCCGTGTTATGGCTACAGATCCTCCCAAGTCGGGACTCTCGGAAAAATGTTTTTGCAGGAGTTCAACCCTTTCTATGATTTTTGGTACTTTGTATACTGCATTGACTCCCTCGTCAGGTTCGCTTCCATGTGCAGAAACTCCCATAGATGAAATTTTAATAAGCGCTCTGCCTCGATGTCCCAATGCAAGATTCAAGGAACTTGGTTCGCAAATCACTACATAATCAGGTTCAACGACCTTTTCTTTTAGCATCCAATTGAGTGCTTCTCCGTCAAAGTCTTCTTCCATTACAGATGCCACTATATATATGGTTTTATCTTTTGCCAGACCCCAGTGTTTCATTGCATATCCTGCATAAATGGAAGCTGCCAATGCGGATTTCATATCTACAGACCCTCTGCCGTAAAGCTTACCATCGACTATTTCGCCTCCGAAGGGATCTTTTGTCCATTTCTCAATGTCTCCTGTCCTTACTGTATCCGTATGGGAATCATAGAGGATTTTTGTATTCCCATCACCTATGACACCTATTACATTTCCGATTTCATCAATAAAAACTTCATCATATCCAAGCTCAATCATTTTTACCTTTATAAACCGTATTACCTCTTCTTCATCTTGAGTAAAACTCTGTATTTGTATCAATTGTTGGGCAAGTCCAACCAAGCCATTTTTAATTTCAGCAACAATTTCATTTATAATAACCTTTTCCTCCTTTCCTGAATTCTGCAGAGTCATCATATACATTTGAATCAATTCATATTTTTTACATCTTCATTGAACTCTTCAATCAACTTATCTAGCTCATCCACTCTCTCTGTAATTGATGTCCAGTATGTATCATCATACCATTGAGCCATTATTTCTTCATAAGTCTTGCCCTGCTGTTCAACCCAGGTATAATACTTCAAGTTGTGGATTGCCTTTCTGTCATAATAATTCAATTCCTTGAAATATTCAGTATTGATGCCTTCAAAATAACGTGCATAAACTGCAGATGCATCATATTTTGTAAATTGGCCCCTTTCCTCGTTCAACTCTTCCAAACGACTCTGATACATGTCCATGGAATCTGTGAGTATCGTCACAACGACATCCTTTTCAGTCAGCTCAAAATACTTGGCATATTTTATGGCAGCTATGATATTGGCAACTCCTGATATACCCATCCACTTGAATTTATTTATTATATCTTCGTCAACGCCTTTTTCTCTGAGGAATTCTATACCTTCAGGTTCATTAAGCATTCTAATCCAGTTCATCGTAGCTTCGTCATCGATTGCAATGGCCACATCCGTATTCTTCACATTGTGTACCCAAGGTATATGCTTATCCCCTATCCCTTCGATTCTATGGTCTCCAAAACCATTTTCAAATATTGTTGGACATTGCTGTGCTTCACTTGCTGCTATCTTGCTTGTAGGATAAATCTTTTTCAAATAATCCCCTGCAGCTATGGTTCCACCGGATCCTGTACAACTGATGAATCCGTGCAGATTGCCTTTTACCTGATTCATTACGTTCTCAATTGCAGACCCTGTAACCTCATAGTGCCACAGATAATTTCCAAATTCATCAAACTGATTGAAAATCATCAAATCCTCACCTGAATTTCTAAGTTCCCAACACTTGTCGAATATTTCCTTTACATTGCTTTCCGTACCTACTGTCTTGATTGTTTCGCCAGCAACTTTTTCCAACCATTCAAAACGTTCCTTGCTCATTCCTTCAGGCAGTATTGCTATTGATTCACATGAAAGAAGGGCCGAATCATATGCACCTCCACGGCAATAATTGCCTGTTGAAGGCCAAACAGCTTTTGTTGTAGTAGGGTCAAACTGTCCTGTTACAAGTCTTGGTACCAAACATCCGAATGCCGCGCCCACCTTGTGTGCACCTGTAGGGAAGTAACGTCCACTGACAGCTATTATCTTGGCCTTGACTCCTGTAAGTGCTTCAGGAAGTTCTATATAGTTTACTCCAGTGTAGCCTCCCCCATGTTCTGTAGGCTCGTTGTACCAGCTGATTCTAAACAGATTAAGAGGATCTATGTCCCATAAGCCAACATCTTTCAGTTTTTCTTTAATCTCTTCTGGAATCAAATCAGGGTTTTTCATTTGTGCCAGAGTTGGAATCAGTAAATTTTTCTCCTTTGCCCTCTGTAATGCATTCTTGCGTTTTTCTTCATTCTTCTTAAAATTAAGTTGATTGTATTTCATGGAATTCTAAGCCTCCTGGTTTATGGTTGTCATGCCTTTTAAAAAATCAATAAATTATTTCTCATATGCTTTAGTGTAATGCAAAGCCCGTGCCAATAAAATTCAATTACCTCACCCTCATTTCTTCAATGTCATGAAACCGTTTATTTTAGAGGGTTTCATGACATTTTACTGATTTTTCGTTTTCTCGATAATTTCTTTTTTTGACCTTTAAATGTGACAAAACATTAAAAAAACCGTTATCAAAATGATAATGGTATCATTTTGATAACGGTTCTCTATTCAAGCATTCAATTCAGGATTACATGGAAGGTAAACACTCTATTTCCATTGGTATTACTTGACTTTTTCTTTCCAGGCCAGGTTAAAATGACTTGTCGCAGCATTAAATGATGAAATTACAGCTCTAATCCATTATCATTTTGATAACCACCTAGGCATATTCCTCATCCATTTCATACTTCTTCATTTTACGATACAAGGTCGCTATTCCTATCCCTAGTTTTTCGGCAACAATTTTCTTTGAAGGACCATCATGTCCATATTTGTCCAATGCCTTCCTTATATACTCCGCTTCCATGTATTCAAGATTATAATCGTCATCAAGAAGTACAGATTCGTTTTTTCTAATCTTCTCCGGCAATACTTGTTCATTGAGAATGTCACGGCTTTTTATAAGGTTAATGACATATTCCATGGTATTTTGCAGCTCACGTACATTTCCTGGCCAATCATACTTCTCAAGGCATTCCCAAAATGACGGTTCTATGTCCTTGATTTTCTTCTTGAATATACCAGCGTAACGGTTAACGAAATAGTCTGAAAGAAGCCTCACGTCTCCCTCACGTTTCCTTAAAGGTATTGTCTTTATAGGTATTACATTCAAGCGATAAAACAAGTCTTCACGAAAAGCTTTTTCTCCAATCATTTCTTCCAGATTTTTATTTGTGGCAGCCACTACTCTAACATCTATCTTGATAGGCTTAGTTTCACCCAGCTTTACAATTTCTCTCTCTTCCAACACCCTCAGAAGCTTCACCTGTATATGAATGGGCATGTCCCCTATTTCATCCAAAAACAATGTCCCTTTATGGGCAAGTTCAAATTTACCCATTTTACCTCTGGGATCGGCACCTGTAAAGGCTCCTTTAACATATCCAAACAATTCACTTTCCAGCAGATTTTCAGGTATCGCTCCGCAGTTTATAGCAACGAAGGGCTCATTGTACCTTTCGCTCTCCTCATGTAGTGCCCGAGCGACCAGTTCCTTCCCTGTACCGCTTTCACCTGAAATCATTACCGATGAAGTCGTTGAAGCCACCTGCTTTATTCTTTCCTTTAGCTTCTCCATTTGGACTGATCTTCCCAGCAATCTGGTAACGCCGATTTTCTCATATGATGTCATGAATTTCCGGGCACTGGCTTTAATCGTGTTAACATCCTTGAAAATAAATGCGCAATCATATGTTTTGTTGTGGATTTCGAAGTATGATCCAACCAGAGCATATTCTTTTTCCATAACACTGACGTTATACTCATCCATTCCCATAATCTGACCATCCGTCTTCTTGAGATCGATATCAATTTCATCCATGGACATGTCTTCAAGCTGTAGTATTTCCCGTGCACCAGCATTGATTCGATGCAATTTCCCTTCTTTGTCAAAAATCATGACCCCATCATCGATTCTATCCACAATTGTATTCATTAGGTTGACCATGCCCTGCATGCGGATGCTCTCCATCATCTCTGCCGCTTTCAACGATATAAGCCCCGTCATTTGATCAAGAAATTCCATGAAGACTTCAAGATTCGTTTGAATATAATCAAACTGTTCATCGGTATAACAAACAAACCCAATTACACCAATAACCTGGTCCTTCAACTTTATAGGTGCACTCATCTCAAACTTTTCTTCACAAATGTCTTTTTGAGCACATTTTTGGCATAGTGGATGTATGCCTGGATTCATGATTATCTGCTTTTCACCAGTTGAAATCACCTCTTCGTATACACAGCCAATAAAAACCGTTCCATCTTCCTTTGTATATGCATATCTATTGAATTTTCCAGAAATCAAATTCATTTGACTGTCGACAATTTCCACATCCACTTTCATAATCTTTGACATTATTTCCGCGTGCTTGTCGACATCTTCCTTAATCTTAAACAAAATATTCTCCAAAATCTTCACCGCCTCGATCTGTTAGAAATTAATACTGAATTAATTATATCATTCGTCAGTGCAAAAGTGTAGTATCATGTAAATTGCAGTTATCATTCTCTATAAATATACAACGAAAAAAAGCTGAAACACAGGTTACACTCCTGCATTTCAGCTTGTCAATATTTCTATATATTGTCTTACTTCACAACTATGTTGTAAATTTTTCCGGGAACAAATATTTCCTTGACGATTGTCTTGTCGCCTATTGCCTTTTGAACAGAAGCATCATCCATAGCAATCTTGTTTGCAGCTTCCTTGTCAGCATCTTTCGGTATGCTGATTTTAGCCTTAACCTTTCCATTGATCTGAACAGGCATCACGATTACATCTTCAACAGTCTTCTCTTCGTCCCAAGTTGGCCACTGAGCCTCGTTAAGCATTCCGCCAAAGTTTTGCATCTCCCAGATTTCCTCTGTCATATGTGGCGATACAGGGTTAAGAATTACAAGAAGTGACTTAATCTCGTCTTTTGTAACACTTCCCTTATCATAGAATTCGTTTACAAGGGTCATCATTGCAGCAATTGCAGTGTTGAACTTCATTTCCTCATAGTCTTCGGAAACCTTCTTGATTGTTTTGTTCATTGATGTCTCAAGATCCTTGGTATATCCTTCTCCATCAACTATCATTTCCTGAAGTTTCCATACCCTGTCAAGGAATCTCTTGCATCCCTTAACAGCGTTAGGATTCCACGGAGCAGGCTTTTCGTAGTCACCGATAAACATTACATATGCTCTCAAGGTATCTGCACCATAATCCGCAATTATTTCATTAGGATTTACAACATTACCCTTTGACTTGGACATCTTGTTTCCATCAGGTCCAAGAATCAATCCCTGGGCAGTTCTCTTCGCATAGGGCTCTTTTGTCGGAACTACTCCAATGTCATATAGGAATCTATGCCAGAATCTTGAATAAAGAAGGTGACGGGTAACATGCTCCATTCCTCCGTTATACCAGTCAACCTGGCCCCAGTAATCAAGGTTTTCCTTGCTTGCCAGTGCTTCGTTGTTTTTATTGTCCATATATCTTAGATAATACCAGCTTGATCCTGCCCATTGAGGCATTGTATCTGTTTCTCTCTTTGCAGGTCCACCACATTTCGGACAAGTAGTATTTACCCAGTCTTCCATTGCAGCAAGGGGAGATTCTCCAGTATCTGTAGGCTGGTAGTTTTCAACTACGGGAAGTCTAACAGGAAGATCCTCTTCAGGAACTCCAACTATTCCGCACTCTTCACAGTGAATAATTGGGAATGGCTCTCCCCAATATCTCTGTCTATTGAAAGCCCAGTCCTTCATCTTGTAGTTTATGGTTCTTTCTCCAATTCCTTTTTCTACAAGAATATCTATAATCTTTGCTATTGCTTCCTTTACTCTCATTCCATTTATAACATCTGAGTTTACAAGGATTCCGTCGCTTGTATCAGTGAATGCTTCCTTTGTTACATCTCCACCCTTGATTACCTCTATAATAGGTATGTCGAACTTCGTAGCGAATTCCCAGTCTCTATTATCGTGACCCGGTACCGCCATTATTGCTCCGGTTCCATATCCCATCATTACATAGTCTGCAACCCATACCGGTATTTCCTCATCATTTACAGGGTTTATTGCCTTAAGACCTTTTATTTCAACACCAGACTTTTCCTTTGCAAGCTGAACTCTTTCGAATTCGGTCTTGGTCTGTGCGTATTCCTGGTATTCGTGTATTTCATTTATATTTGTAATCTGATCATGGTATTTTTTTACAAGGGGATGTTCCGGTGCTATTACCATAAAGGTAGCTCCATATAAAGTATCCGGTCTTGTAGTGAATACCTTGAGTACCTCGTCTTCTCCCTTGATCCTGAAGTCGACTTCGGCACCTATTGATTTTCCTATCCAATTTGACTGCTCCAATCTAATTCTTGGCAGGTAGTCCACCTTATCAAGTCCATCAAGAAGCTTCTCTGCATACTCCCTTATTTTCAGGAACCATACATCCTTTTCCATCTGTACAACTTCGTTTCCACATCTGTCGCATGCTCCGTCTCTGAAGTCCTCATTTGCAAGTACAACCTTGCAGTCGGTACAGAAGTTTACATAGGTCTTGTCCCTGAAGGCAAGTCCGTTTTCAAAAAGCTTAAGGAATATCCACTGTGTCCACTTATAGTAGTCTGGATCTGTAGTATCTATCACTCTGTCCCAGTCAAATGAATATCCTATCTTTCTAAGCTGGTCAGAAAACACTTCAATGTTTCTGTCCGTCACTGTTCTTGGGTGCTCTCCAGTCTGAATTGCATAGTTTTCAGTAGGAAGTCCGAAAGCATCGAATCCTATTGGGAACAATACGTTATATCCCTGCATTCTTCTCTTTCTTGATATTATTTCAAGAGAAGAGTATGCTCTAACGTGTCCTACGTGAAGTCCTGCTCCCGACGGATATGGAAACTCCACCAGGTTGTAGTATTTCGGTTTTTCTGAATTATCTTCAGCCTTGAATGTTTCTTTTTCTTCCCAAATTTTCTGCCATTTTTTTTCAATAGCAGTTGGATTATACGAAACCATAATTTCCCTCCTAGTTTTAAGCAACAGCCTAGTTGAGTTTATTCATGAAACAAATGTATCGCAATTCATCAATGCGATACATTTGTTTCATGAATAAGTACGAAACTCACTGTTGATTAAAACATCCTTAATTTATTAAACGAATAAGTACGAAACTCACTGTTGATTAAAACATCCTTAATTTATTAAATGAATAAGTACGAAACTCGCTGTTGATTAAACATCCTTAGTTTTTTTGAATGTAACCTAAACTTAGATTAATTAAAACATCCTTAATTTTTTTATTGCAAACTAGACTCTGGACATCCTATTGATTATGTCCACAAACAAAAATAAAGCTTTCCATCACATGGGACGAAAAACTTCCGCGGTACCACCCATATTAGACAAAAAGTCTCTCTTATTTTAAATTGAGCTCACGGGTAAGTTCAGCCTCTGAAGATACTGTTTCTCACCTGCCAACAGCTCTCTTAAATCTTTTTTCGGCCTACTGCTCCCCTTCTATGCTCTATTAATTTCTAAATTGTATTATATCAAAGGAATACGAATTTATCAACAGATTTTCTATATGATACCTGCCATTTTTGTAACTTCCATCCCTTTTTCTTCCCATTTAGCTATAATCTTGTTAAGACCAATGGAATCGCTTGGTATATGTCCTGCCACTATTACATTTCCAATGTTCTGTTTTCTTACTTCATCAAGAACATTTACAGGTGCGTGCATGGCCACTATTGTGCCTACTCCCGCTTCGAAATATGCCTTGTAGACATCGGCTCCACCGTTTGTTCCACCAGCATAGAGTACGGCTATTTTCCCCGCATAACTTTTGGGACCTCCTACTCTTATCATAGGCTCAGTTAGTCCTCTCTTATATTCATCTATTTCATAGAGTGCGTCCACCACATCTTGAAGTGTCTTCCTGTCATTGTCCTTGAATTTGTCGTCAAGATGGTACTGTACAATTTTCTCTCCGATAAGGTCAGCAGGTATGTGTATATTCATGAAAGGCATCTTCATCAGCCTCGCAGCGGAAGATACTGAATCATAGTTTGAAACCTGATTGGCAAGACTAACTATCGTCCTGGCCTTTTGAAGGACCTTCTGGGCTCTGTTTACCGGAATTCCAAATTCAACCATCTTGTCAATTTGAAAATCCATTACCTTGTAGAAGTCAGCCTTTGCTCCATCTGCCTTTGGATGGTGGCTTATTACACAGTCATAGCCCATTTCCCTTCCAAGCATAAGCTCGGGAGTTTCCATGTCCACTCCTATTAGTATTCTTTTTATATTATCCCCTTCTACAGTTATTGTAGTATCATGGGGCATTTTATCAAGATCTGCCATCTCAAGGGCAATATCCATAAGTTCTTTTGTATTCATGTCATTCCTCCATATTTTAACTTTCTAATGCTGAAATGTGTCGCTATAGGCTGCAAAGTGAACATGGTCTTCCCAAACTCCATTGATTAGAAGATACCTTTTTGAAAACCCTTCCTTTTCCAGCTTAAGCTTTTCGGCAACCCTCATGGATTTCAAGTTCCTTGGAATGATGTTAACCTCAATTCTGTGAAGGTTGTATTCCTCAAACATTATCTCGATTCCCTTGGTAACAGCTTCAGTCATATATCCATTATTGATTTCGTCCTTGTCCAACTTGTATCCCAGGAAGCAAGATTTGAAATTTCCATAGATTATATTGTTAAAACATAGGTTTCCTATAGCTCTTGAGTCGTCACCTTTCTTGAAGATCCAGAATCTTATGAGTCTCTTGTTTAAGAATTCCGAATATTCATACTTGAGATTTTCCAACTGACCCTGTCTTGTATAAAACATATTGTCCCTGTCCGGATCCCATTCTGCTAAAAAGTCCTTATTCTTTTTGTAATAATCAAGGGCAAGCTGGTTGCAGTCGGGCTTGAAAATCCTGAGAACAAGTCTATCAGTATGATATTCCTTGTGAAATGTGGGGTTTCTTTTTCCAAATATATTCATTATACTCATATGTTAATCTTTCCTTCTTTATAATCTATATTAATATGATATTTCTCTCATACCCATCTATTTTACATCGTAGACCGACTTTAAGCAAGTTAAGGCTACATTTTTTATTTTAAAAAAATGGTCCCTAAAAGGAACCATTTTATTTAAATTTATAAAGTTTTATATTCTATTATGC
>NZ_CEZJXU010000044.1:0-802 GCF_983023055.1 Dethiosulfatibacter sp.
TTGAAATCAACGTACCCTTTGATATGTATTATGAGGATCCATATGACGAACCTCCACTTTTAATAGATTTGAAGGAGGGTAACCAGGTTTTAAACGGTGAAGAGGCAATACAGTTTTTAAGGTTCAGAAAGAGCAGTGACGGAACTGTTAGCTATGGAGATATTCAGCGTATACAGAAGCAGCAGGAATTCATGAACAAGGCTATAGACAAGGCATTGAGTTACAGGCTTCCATTTATAGTGGATGAAGTATTTGACAGTTTCAGAACCGATGTAGGCCTCAGTGATATGATTGGATACGCCAAGGGTGCTGCAGGTATGTCAAGGGATGATGTAACTTTTTATACATTGCCCGGCACAGATGACTATATAGGGAGAACTTCTTTTTTTCTTACTGATGATGATAAGTTAAAAGAAATGGTATACACAATGTATGATATCCCTTTTGAAAAGGAATAAGTGGAAGAAAACTGATATTGAAAACATGGAGCATGTTGTCCGTTTATGGATGATGTGCTCTTTTTTATAGCTTAGTGCGTACGACACTAGATTATTGAATATACAATTAATTTACATTTTACATTAAAAAAATATGATATAATTATTATTAAACAGTTTACGCAACGTAATTGCTTTGTTTGCCTGTGAAAGTTATTATATACAAAATTACTTGAAACGTTGTAATTTTGTTTAAAGGAAAACTTTCTACGGCGTCAATATCGCCTGTACACTATCCGCTTCGCGTCTAACGCGACGAGGCCGCTGTGTACTGGCTAACGCGACGTAGTCGCTTTGACTAGGAG
>NZ_CEZJXU010000044.1:812-9282 GCF_983023055.1 Dethiosulfatibacter sp.
CTTTGTTTGCCTGTGAAAGTTATTATGTACAAAATCCCTTGAAACATTGGTATTTTGTATTTAAAGGAAACTTTCCACACTGACAACACCGCTTGTACACTATCCGCTTCGCGTCTAACGCGATGTAGCCGTTGTGTACTGGATGACGTGACATAGTCACTTTGTTTAGGAGAATAAAATGAAAAATATAAGAATTGCATCTATAATCTATATCGGATCAACATATATTGGAATCAGGGTCTGCCAGAACAGGAAGAATAAACTACACATGTTGGAGAAGGCAAAGTTTAGATTATCATTGGGAAAGGAAGTATTTGAAAACCGAAGAATACCTGTTGAAAAAGTTGATATAATTGTAGATACTATTAAAAAATATAAGAAGTTGTCTGAAGAATACGGCTGTGAAAAAATAAGGCTTCTTGCAACAACAGCTTTGAGAGAAGCTGAAAACAGGTATTATATAAGGGACAGGATATTTCAGGAAACAGGTATTATTCTAGAGATATTGTCCGATGCAGAGCTTAAAAACCATATTTTTATGTCAAACATAGAAGAATTGAAAAACAAGGGTCAGCTTGAAGAAAATGGAATGCTAGCTTTCATAGGAAGCGGAAACCTGGGAATTGCATTCTATGAGAACAGTTCCATTAATTACCTTCAAAATATACTAATAGGAACCCTTAAGCTTTACGAAATAGCAAAGAATGCTGAAAAATATTCCGACAAGATGAACTATCTTGTGAAGGAACAACTTCATACATATACCAACTTTCTTCCAAAGTTCCTGCCTAAAAACGAAATGAAATTTTTGTTGGTGGCTGGGAGGGCAACTGAAACCATAGGAATGCTATGCAATGTGGAAGATGAAACCGGCATGATTGGAAAGGAAGAGTTACACAGTTTTTTCAAGAAAATAACCGATATGAATGCAGAGAAAATATCTGCTAAATACAATGTGAGAAATGAATTTGCCAACGAAATAATCATAGCAACTACCATAATAGAAAATCTTGTGACTATTTCCGGTGTAGAGGGAATCATACTACCTGATGTTTTCTTTTTCAATACAATGTTTAACGAGATGTTGTTCCCGGTCAGATATATGGATATGAAAAGACGTATGAACGGATATGCAGTATCTTCTTCAGTGAAGTTGGCTGAGATGTATAAAGCCTATGACAACCACATACAGTTTGTAGATTCTGTATCTGAAAAGATAATGAAAAAGCTCTCAAGGACTAACCAGTTCAACGACAAGGAGTTTTTATATTTGAAGATTGCAGTCATACTTCACAACATTGGGAAGTTTATAAACTCAGACAAGCATTATATCAATTCAAGTTATATAATCAGGAATACGGACATCATAGGACTTACTGAAAAGGACAGAGAACTTATATCACTAATAGTTAAATATCAGTCCTTCCTTCTTCCGTCAGAGGAAGATGAAGAGTACAGTATCCTTTCTCCAGTGGAAAAAATTTGTGTTTCAAAACTTTCAGCCATTCTCCGAATTGCTGATTCCCTTGACAAAAACTACAAGCAGAAATTCAAGGAAATAATTGTCAAGATGCAAAAAGGTGATCTTATAATTCAGGTTGACAGCAAAAAGAATACATATATAGAACAGATTAAGTTTAACGAATATAAGGACTTTTTCAAGGAAGTTTATGGTATGGACATAAAACTTTTAATCAAAAGGGGGATGTAAATGGCTGAAAATATGAATGAACACTATGTGAACAGAGAGCTCAGCTGGCTTATGTTTAATGACAGAGTTCTTGAAGAAGCATATGAAAAAAACAGCAGATTATTCACCAGACTCAAGTTTTTAGCTATAACAGCATCCAATTTAGATGAATTTTTTATGGTAAGGGTAGCAGGAATCAAGCAGCAGATGGCTGCTAAATACAACAAACGGGATATTGCTGGAATGACTCCAAAGGAACAGCTGGAAGCAATCTATGAAGAAACCCATGGAATGATGAAAAAGATGTATAACTGCCTCAACAAGTCTATACTTCCAAAGCTTGAAGAGCAGGGAATATGGATGAAAAAATACACATCCCTAAATTCACACCAGAAGGAATATGCTGAGGATTTCTTTGAAGAGTTTTGTCTTCCAGTATTAACACCACTAGCAGTTGACTCCGGAAGACCCTTCCCACATCTTGGGAATAAAAGTCTTAACATTGCCGTAGAGATTGACTCAGGTGAAGATGATAAGCTATACGCTGTTGTGCAGGTTCCTTCAGTATTACCAAGATTTGTTGAGGTGGAATCTGATGACGATGAAACAGCATATGTTTATCTAGAGGATATAATTGAGCATAATCTTGACAGACTTTTCAGTGGATATGAAATTATTGGAACAGTAATATTTAGGATAACAAGGGATGCTGATCTTGAAATTGACGAAGACGAGGCTGAAGATCTTCTACTGGAAATAGAAAAGTATGTAAAAAAAAGGAAATGGGGATCTACCGTAAGGCTTGAGCTTCAGAAAAAGGGAGACAAGGGATTGATGAAATTCCTTAAGAAGAACCTGGGAGTATCATCAGATGAAATATATGAACTTACTGCCCCTCTTGATCTTACAAGTTGGTTTTCCTTCTTGGGAAACGGAAGGTTCTCACATCTTATAGACGAGGACCCTAAGCCTCAGAAGGCAATTGATTTTTTTGGAGAGGAGGATATTTTCGCTGCAATCAGGGAGCGAGACAGGATGATACATCTTCCATATGAATCTTTTGACAAGGTTCTTGAATTCATCGACAGGGCTGTTGATGATCCAAATGTACTTGCCATTAAGCAGACTCTATACAGGGTGAGCAAGAACTCCCCAATTATTGACAAGCTCATAAGAGCGGCCGAGAAAGGCAAGCAGGTTACAGTAGTTGTTGAGCTCAAGGCAAGGTTTGACGAAGCAAACAACATAGTATGGGCAAGAAAGCTTGAAAAGGCAGGTTGTCACGTGGTTTATGGTCTTCCAGGACTTAAGATTCACTGTAAGGCTTTTCTAGTAGTTAGAAGGGAAGACGAGGGAATAATAAGATATGTCCATATGTCTACTGGTAACTATAACGACTCAACGGCCAAACTTTATGAGGATATTGGAATATTTACATGCAGAGAAGACATATGCAGCGATATATCCAACATGTTCAATACAATTACAGGATATACTAGACAAAGGGAATATAAAAAGATATTCGTAGCTCCTTATGGAATTAGAAAAGGTTTTGAACATTATATAGACAGGGAAATATGGAATGTGAAAAACGGTGGCTATGGAAAGATTATAGCAAAATTCAATTCTCTTGTGGATAAGAATATTATAAACAAGCTTTACGAGGCATCTAATGAAGGTGTTGAAATAGACCTCATAATAAGGGGAGTCTGCAGTCTTAAAGCAGGAATTCCAGGTCTCAGTGAAAATATACGGGTAAAGAGTATAATTGGAACCTTTCTTGAGCACAGCAGGATATATTATTTCTATAACGAGGGGTATTCAGACATTCTTTTGTCAAGTGCAGACTGGATGTCGAGAAATCTTGACAGAAGGATAGAGGTGCTTTTCCCCGTAGAAAACGGAAGGCTAAAGGAAAGAGTTGTGGAAATGCTGGAACTGAGCCTTGCAGATACTGAAAAAAGCAGACTACAGCTCGAGGATGGAAGCTATAGAAAGGTTGACAAGAGAGGCAAGGAATCAATAAATGTACAGATGATTCTTCATGAAAAAGCAGTCACTGAAATTAGGAATGCAAAAGAAGAAATGATGGGTATATGATATGAGATATGGAATAATTGATATTGGATCAAATACCTTCAGGCTTGTAATAGCTGAAATAACTGAAAAAAGCTATTTTGCCATAGATGGCTTCAAGGAAAGCGTGAGACTGTCGGAGGGACTTGATGAAAACAGCTTCCTTTCAGAAGAAAAGATGGAATACGGCAAGAAGACATTGAAGATGCTGGTTGAATACTGTCGGTCAAGCAAATGCGAAGAGATAAGAATCGTTGCCACAGCTGCACTTAGAAAGGCCAAAAATAGAGAGGAATTCATGGAGTATGCAGTTGAGGAACTGGGAGTTGAGGTTGAACTTCTTCCAGGAGAGGCAGAGGCCATGTATGGCTATATAGGGTCCATAAATTCCATAAACAAGAAGAATTACATATTCATGGACATTGGTGGAGGTTCTACGGAAATAGGTCTTGTCAGGGACAGAAAGCTTAAGAATTCCATAAGCCTTCCCTTTGGTGCTGTGGATCTTGCCAATGGCTTCGATCTCAGGGACAAGGCGAAAAAGGAAGACCTTCACAGGCTTAGGAATTTTATCAATGAAAAATACGAAGAGGTGCCATGGCTGAAGGAAGGAAAAGACCTGCCCCTAATAGGCATAGGTGGAACCATAAGGACAATAGGCAAGATTCAAAAAAGAAAGGACAACTATCCATTAAGTGCTATCCACAATTACTATATTGAAAGAGATGATGTTGATATTCTCTTTGATACCGTATCCGACATGGGTAGGAAGAAAAGAGAAAGTATAAACGGACTTGGAAAGGACAGGTCGGACATATTTGTAGGAGCCTGTGGAGCGGTCAAGTATCTTCTGGATCATTGTAATTCAAGCAATCTTGTAATAAGCAGGGACGGATTGAGGGAAGGCCTCATGTTCGAAAAATGCGGTTTCGGATATGACAATATCAAGGGAAATCCCCTGAGGCTTTCAGTTGAAAACATGATGGTTGTGTACAATGTGAACATAGAACATTCTGAACATGTGTATTTTCTCATGAAGAGGCTCTTTGAAGAGCTTGAGGACGTGCATGGAATAGATGAGGAAATGAGTGACATCATTTATGCAGTCAGCATGCTTCATGATGTGGGAAGGATGCTTGACTACAAGGACCATCACAAGCATACCTTCTATATAATGCTCAATTCCATGCTGAAGGGTATTAACAACAAAAAACAGCTCATGGCTGCAATAATTGCAGGAAATCATACCACAAGCAAGCTTAAGATAGACCTGGAAGACTATTACAGGATTCTTTCAGACAAGCAGGTTGAAATCATAGAAAAACTGAGCATTCTCATCAAGTTGGCGGAAGGACTGGACAGGAGCCTCAGCAGAAAAATCAGCGATATTACCTGTGACATCCACAATGATACTGTAATAATAAAGACTATGGCAGAAGGGGATATAACCCTGGAGAAAGCCTATCTAAAATCTTTTGAGAATAATTTTAAGAACACGTTCGGCTATAATATGATATTGGTGTAAGCCAAATTTAAATGACAACCAAAAAACCATACTGAACTGTTATCAAGTTTCAGTATGGTTTTGATTTTTTTCTATTCTTCGGCACAATTGGTGGCTGAACCCTTCAAAATATCAAGTCCGTGCTCCATTGGACCAATAATATATTCAAGACACTCTCTTACTGCTTTAGGACTACCAGGTAGGTTTATTATGAGAGTATTGTTCCTTATTCCGGCTTCAGCGCGTGAAAGCATTGCCTTTGGAGTTATTTGAAGGCTCAGATACCTCATTGCCTCAGGAATGCCTGGAACCCTTTTTTGAATAACTGCAAGGGTGGCTTCCGGAGTATTGTCCCTCTTTGAAAACCCAGTACCACCTGTTGTGAGGACAAGATCAACACCAATTCCATCACACATGTATATTATTGTTTCCTTAATCATTTCAATATCATCAGGCACCATCTTGTAATCCACTACAAAATAGCCTGCTTTTTCTACTATTTCTCGTATTAACTGACCGCTCAAATCATCTCTATTTCCTTTTGAGCCACTATCGCTTGCAGTTATTATTCCAACCTTGTACATACTCATACCTCCTTGATTATCAAAAATACAAAAGGTCCGGAAAGCTGCTATGCTGCGATATCTACAAAGTAGATATTCAAACAGTGCAGGAAAGTATCCATAAACACATATTAGCAGTGTTACAAGGTAATATGTAAATATAACTTTCCTAAGCTTGGACGGTTCTTTTTGTATTTTTGTAATATGATTAAATGAAGTTAAAAACATTTTATATAATATTATATCACAACTTAAGTTTTAATTAAGATTTTATCATTATACTTGATTTAATGAAGATAAGTGGTATAGTATGTATATTGCAAATACTGTTCATTAAGAGACAACAATGATCTAAAACAATCTAGAATAATTCAAATAGTTAAACATAGATGATAGAATAGTAACTGCCGCATTAAAAAATTATTTAATCGTTTCAGCAGATTTAGGAGGAAAAAATGTTAGAAAGTATACTGTCTAAGCTTATCGCTCTTCCGGCGATATTGATAGGCATTTCAATTCATGAATTTGGTCATGCACTGGCCGCAGTAAAGATGGGTGATGATACACCTAAATATCAGGGAAGGCTTACACTCAATCCGTTGAAACATCTGGATCCCTTTGGATTCTTGTGTTTGCTCTTAGTTGGATTCGGATGGGCAAAGCCTGTAATGATAAATCCAAGAAACTTCAAGAATCCTAAAAGGGATGATATAATTGTTTCTCTGGCGGGAGTTGTGATGAATCTGATTACAGCCATAGTATTCACTTTTATATTAAAGTTTTATCTAGGAAGTTTTATGGAGTTTGCAAATACAGAAATGGGATACATCCTGTATAAGATGCTTCAGAGCGTAGTGGTTATAAATGTGGTTCTTATGGTATTCAATCTTATACCATTGCCACCCCTTGACGGGCACCACATTCTTCAGGATATAGGTGGAAGAAAGGTATATAATTTCTATCACCAGTATAGCCAGTATATAAGGCTTGGTCTCATACTCCTTCTAGTAACAGGAAACATAGGAAGGATAATAGGACCTCCTGTATACAGCATAGTAAGGTTCCTCTTTAATACAATAAGCGTGTTTTAAGTTGGTTGAAGTTGCCTTATTCTAAAAAAAGCAGGTATAAAAGCACAAAATGGAAATACCTATATGTTTTGTGCTTTATGTTTTAAAGAATCAAAAGTATAATCATAGATAAAAATTTTAATCTGCATTTGACACAAATGACGAATTAATAAAAGGGAAACATTACCAAACGAGATGTTAAACAAGTTGAAACCGAACGAAAAGATGATATAATAATACTGTAAACATAATATACTTAATTAGTTGAGGTGTAAAATGATTAGTAAAAGAATTAAGGAAATGACTCCATCGGCAACGGTTGCCCTATCGGGAAAGATAGCCGACCTTAAAAACCAGGGAATTGACATAATTGGATTCAATGTGGGAGAACCGGACTTTAATACTCCAGACAATATTATCAAAAAAGGCGAGGAAGCCTATGCCCTTGGAATGACAAGATATAGTCCGGCACCAGGAACACTGGAACTTAGAGCGGAAATTTGCAAGAAGTTTAAGGACGACTACGGTCTTGATTATATTCCAAAGGAAGTAATAGTATCAAATGGAGCAAAACAGTCTCTCATAAACGTTCTTATGGCAATCGTGGATCCGGGAGAGGAAGTAATTGTACCTGCACCTTGCTGGGTAAGTTATGTTGAAATGATAAAGCTTGCAGATGGAGTTCCTGTAATAGTACAGATGGAAGAGGAAAACGGATTTGCCCTTGATGTGGACAAGATTGCAGAATCAATTACGAACAAAACAAAGGCAATCATGATCAACTCTCCGAACAATCCTACTGGAGCTGTTTATAGCAAAGAAGACCTTATAAAACTTGGAAAGCTGGCTGTAGAGAAAGGTTTCTATATATTATCAGATGAAATTTATGAAAAGCTTATATATGAAGGTGGAGCTAATGTATGCATGGCTGCATTGTCTCCTGAAATCAAGGAAAAGACAATCACAATAAATGGTGTTTCCAAGTCTTATGCCATGACAGGGTGGAGGATAGGATATGCAGTTGGACCACAGGAAATCATCAAGGCAATGACAGACTATCAGGGACATACTACATCCGGTGCTAATTCTCCTGCACAGCATGCATCAATTGAAGCACTTTCAAATTCAGCTGACTCTGTTGAAATGATGAGGCTTGAGTTTGACAAGAGAAGGAAGTACATAGTTGAAAGACTTAATAATATGGAAGGTATAAAATGCAATATGCCTAAGGGCGCGTTCTATGTAATGCCTAATATTACAAGTTTTTACGGCAAGAGTAACGGAGACTTTATAATAAAGGACTCTGTTGACATGGCAAATTACCTTCTTGAAGAATCCAAGATAGCAGTAGTTCCAGGAATTGCCTTCGAAGCTCCTGATAATCTTAGAATTTCATATTCCAATTCAATTGAAAATATTGAAGAGGGAATGAACAGGATGAAAGAAGCTCTTAAGAAACTTAAATAGATAAAAAAGACTTATCTCTCAGGAGATAAGTCTTTTTACGTTTAATATTATAATTTACTAACAGCTTCCGCCAGACATGCCTATTATGCTTACTGAAAAT
>NZ_CEZJXU010000045.1:0-9223 GCF_983023055.1 Dethiosulfatibacter sp.
TATTACCATCTATATTACTCCTAAATTTCGTCCTTAATTTCCATTGATGCAATGACAGCAATTTCATTGTCTATATTTGTGACGAATCTGTTCAAGATTTCTTCACGCTCTATTTTTGAATTTGTTTGGAATTTGCTGTTTTTCAGCAAATATCCTTTTGCGATGGCAGTTTAATCAAAAACAATACTTATTCAGTAGACACTAAGTAAGGAATATGCAATTGTCAAACTCCCGAGTTATTATGGTATTAAACAAGGAAGAGCTTTGAGTTTGTGGGATTTGTGGTGTTTTTGGCGAGCCCCAGCCGAAAGTATCGAAGATCTTGTCAAAACTTAGAGATCTGGATTTGGTGTAGCATTTATTATTCTGGCGGTTGGTATAGTGGCAGCAGTATTTATAGCAAAATATGAAACTAGAAAAAAATCAAGAGCAGCATAAGTGTGGATAAACCACATCAACTGTGGATAAAAAACTGAAAATTTCAAAAAATGTGGAAGGTACTCTCGATTAGGAGTACATTTTTGCATTATGAATTCATATGATTGTATTATACCGTATATGTAGAGGAAATAAAAAGACTTCACACTTGACAAAAAACATAGTGGTTACTATAATAGTCACTAAGACGGATGGCAAAAACACCAGCTTGCGCGGGTGACGCAATGAAATAGCTTAGCGTAGGAGAAATTATGAATAAAACAGATAATACGAAAATACTTAATATAAGTGATGGACTAAAGGCGAGTATTCCCATGTTTATAGGATATTTTTCAATTGCAATAGCCTTTGGAATTCTTTCCAAGGGAGCAGAATTGAGCCTGCTGGAGACATTGTCCTTTTCCTTCATAGTGTTTGCAGGAGCAAGCCAATTCATTGCTGTCAGCATGATAACAATGGGAGCAAGTGCCGCAGAGATAATAATGACAACCTTTTTTCTTAACTTTCGTCATTTCCTCATGAGCTCTTCCCTGTCAACAAAGATTGAATTTTCCAATCCCATTTTCAAGCCAATAGTGGCATTTTTTGTTACTGACGAGACCTTTTCCGTTGCATCTTTCGCAGAAGGAAGGCTTACCGAGAAATACATGTTGCCACTTCAGATTATAGCCTATCTTGGATGGGGAACAGGAACGGGAGCGGGATATCTTCTAGGAAGCATAATGCCGACCATGCTTCAACAGAGCATGAACATAGGCCTCTATGCAATGTTTGTAGCACTACTTGTACCGGAAATCAAGAAGACAAGAAAGGCCATAATATTGGCAGCATTATCGGGAATTGTAAACAGCATCCTGGTATCTGTTATGGGTATGCCCCAGGGATGGGGTATAGTTATATCCATTATAGTCGTTTCTGCTGCAGGAGTATTTATCTATGGAAGGTATGAACTGGAATATGAACAATTGAATGAGAACAACAACCATATAAATGAAGAAGAAATCGGTTTAAAGAAGGGCGTAGAGGCGGTGAAGAGCAATGAATAATATAATGGCAATCGTTTTGGGGATGACAATAGTAACTTATATTCCAAGGCTAATTCCCTTCATTCTTATATCGGGAAAGCCGCTGCCCCTTAAGGTGAAGAGATTTTTAGAATATGTTCCCTACACTGCCCTTGGAGCACTTATAATTCCAGGAGCAATAGGAGCTGTACCTGAAAAGCCCGTTGCATCTGCAGTAGGAATTGGCTTTGCAGCTATATACAGCTACTTCAGAGGTGGAATAATAGTGACTGTGGCTGGATCCATTGCAGCAGTATATCTGGTACTGATGTATTTATAGAATTCAGGAGGTAACCATATGGAAGAAATAATTATGCAGATGAAAAGCCTTGGTCTTACTGAGTATGAGGTAAAGGCCTATCTTACGCTTTTGAAGGAATATCCCATAAACGGATATGCATTGAGCAAAAGCTCTGGAATTCCTAGATCAAGGATTTACGAGGTACTTAATGGACTAAAGAGAAAGCAGATAGTATTTGAACAGGAAAGCAACAACAAGACTATTTACTCACCTCTTGAGCCTTCCCTTCTTTTGAAGAAACTGAAAAAGGATTTCGAGTCTGTGATAGAGTCTGTAGGTGAATATACTACAAACCTTTATAACTCAAAGGAAAATGATTTTGAACCCAAGGTTATTAGAGGAAGAGATGAAATTCTTAAGATGATAAAAGTTCTTTTAAAGGATGCTAATAAAAGAGTTGTACTATCCATATGGGATGAGGAGCTTCTAGATTTAAAGACTGAGGTAGACGGTATTGTTGAAAGTGGAGTTATTCTGAGAGGCATGTACTTCGGATATGACAATCCATATGAAGATCTTGTAACTCACAGGAGGATGAAAAGATATATTGCAGAAAAGGATGAAAGGTTCATCATAGTCGTAATTGATGACAAATATGTTGTTTCGGGTGTCGTTTCACGAGGAGAGGAATCCCAGGCTACCTGGTCTGTTGATCCCCATGTTGTTGAAATAAGCGATGATTTCGTAGCCCACGATGTAGCACTCAATACATACAATAATTATCTTGAGGGAGAAGAAAGGTATAAATATGAAAGAATCACTGATGAAGTGAGGAAGAATTATTTCGGCTATACTGACGAGGAATACTATAATTTCCCTGACCCTGAGATGGATGAGGACTGATAAAATCAGGAACCATAAGAAGAAGTAAGACTGGATTAGAGGCAATAACGGTGGACAACCTGTTAGTAAGTGCCATAAATTGTGGACAAGTCCATGTAAATCTGTTAATAATGTTAAAGGTACTCCCTGTGGAGTACCTTTAAATATGGTGATAGTCAGCATGTTTTGAGAAAAATTGTTGTTGACAAGATTCGATTTATAGGTTAATATATGGTTAGTTCAAACCTAACTAACTAAAGAGGTGATAATTTGGATAATAAGGAAAGGCTTTATGAAACATGTATCAATTTCTTCAAAATAAAGGGAGAATGTTCCTGTAGCGTAATAGATGAGCTGGACATGTCGGGGCTGACAATAAAGCAGCTGGAATACATGAAGCAAATAGACAAACATGAGCATATATCAAGCAGCGAGCTTGCAAAGATATTTGACCTATCCAAACCTTCTGTTACGGAAATGGTTAAGAAGTTTATAGCAATTGGCTGCGTATACAAGAAGCAGTGCCACAATGATGGAAGGATTTATTATCTTGAATTGACTGAAAGAGGGAAAAAAATTGCCAGAGTTGACGAAATCACTGTATCTAGACTGGTTGACAGGATAGTAGGCAATCTGAATGAAAATGAAATCGAAAAGTTTATTGAATTGATAGAAAAGGTAAAATAATAGAAAAAATTATGAAAATGGTTAGGTTAGGTTAAATTAAACTAACTATGCTTGAATGATTATGTAGCAAGTGGAGGTTAAAAAGATGGTAGAGAATGTAAAAAGAGATTTATCTCTTCTGATATTGCCCAATACAGTGCTTTTACCGGGTAGAAACATAAAGGTGAAGCTCAGTGAAAAAGCAGGAAAGAGAATATATGAAAAAATGGTTCATGATGATTCTTATGCTGTAGTAGTGGCGTTGAAAGACAGTGAGGCAAAAGCTAATTATGAAACAGAGGATTTTCATAGGATTGGAACTCTTGTTAAGTTGATAAAAAGTGACAAGAATAAGAGCGGTTATACCTTGACCCTTGATACAGTCGAAAGAATAGAGTCAACGGAAATCTATATTGAAGATGATGGACTAAGGGTTATTTATGATTTGAACAGTGTAGTAGATGACCTTGATGATATGAATAAAAAAGAGGTTCTTAAGCAGGTCAGGAAAATAGTAGCCGAGACAAGTAAGAATTTTAAAGGTTCTGAAGTATTTTTGGAGAAGATGAAGGCTATGGACAATATTATAGATGTCATTGCATATATTATGCCCTATGTGAATCTTACTACTTCGGAAAGACAGGAATTCCTTGAAATTGATTCTTTGAAAGACAAGAGTTTGAAATTTTTGGACCTTATAATCAGACACAAGGAATCTGTTAGTTTTCAGATGGAAATCACATCGAAGCTGACCCAGGATATGAATGAAAACTATAGAAAAAACATGCTTAGACAACAGCTTAAAGCCATAAAGGAAGAGCTTGGTGAAACTGAAGGCGAGAAAAAAAGTAGGAAGAAGGATTACAAAAAACTAATTGAAGAATCCAATATGCCTGAAGATATTGAAGAGATTGCACTGGAGGAGCTTGATAAGCTTAAAAGGCAGGGAGATAAAAGTTCCGAAGCAAATGTGATACAAAGTTATCTTGATTTGATTATATCACTTCCCTGGGGCAAGAGTAAAATTGAAGAATCCGACATTAATGAAGCAAGGAAGATACTTGACAAGGAGCATTTCGGGCTTGATAAGGTCAAGGAAAGAATCATCCAGCATATGGCCGTAATGAAACTTAAGAAGAACAAGCAGGGTTCCATAGTGCTATTTGTGGGACCTCCCGGAACAGGTAAGACAAGTCTGGGAAAAAGCATCGCCAAGTCTTTGAATCGTGAATATGTTAGAGTAAGTCTTGGAGGAGTAAGAGATGAGGCGGAAATCAGGGGACATAGAAGGACCTATATAGGTGCTATGGCTGGAAGAATAATCCAGGGTATAAAGAAGGCTGGAACAAGAAATCCTGTATTTGTACTGGATGAAATAGACAAACTGATAGCAAATGGACAGGGAGATCCTTCAAGTGCATTGCTTGAAGTACTTGACCCTGAGCAGAACAACACTTTCTTCGACCATTATCTGGATGCACCCTATGATTTGTCTGATGTATTCTTTATAGCAACTGCCAACAACCTGTCCACCATTCCAGTAGCTTTAAGGGACAGGATGGAAATAATTGAAATAGGCGGATATACGGAATATGAAAAGTTCAATATAGCAAAGGAACATTTGATTCCCGAGGTTGTTGCGGAACATGGACTGGAAGAAAGTATGCTTGAGATCGAGGATGAAGTCTTGACTGTTGTAATACAGAAGTATACAAGGGAAGCCGGAGTTAGAGGTCTTAAGAAGCAGCTTGCCAAGATATCAAGGACCTGTGCTGAAAAAATCATATCTGGAAATGATGAAGAATCCTACCAGGTAAGGGAAGATATGCTAGAGGATATTCTCGGACGTGAGACAGCAAGATTTGACAGAGTCGGCGAAATCAATCCGCCGGGAGTTGTAACAGGACTTGCATGGACGCCAGTTGGCGGAGACATACTTTTCATTGAAGGAACAATGATGCCTGGAAATGGTCAGCTTATTTTGACAGGGCAGCTTGGAGATGTAATGAAGGAATCGGCAAAGATTTCACAGAGTCTTGTACGTTCAAGACTGGCTTTTAGTCTGAAGGGATTGGTGCTTAATAATTATGACCTTCATATCCATGTTCCGGCAGGAGCCATACCAAAGGATGGACCTTCTGCAGGAGTTACGCTGCTAACGGCCATTTCATCCCTTGTTACTGACAGAAGTGTTGATTCAAAGACAGCTATGACGGGTGAGATTTCCCTAAGTGGAAGAGTCATGCCTGTTGGAGGAATCAAGGAAAAGGTACTGGCAGCCCACAGGTCGGGAATAAGGAAGATTCTTCTTCCAAAGGATAATGAAATCGATCTTAGGGATATACCTGACTATGTAAAGGATGATATTGAGTTCCTCTTCATGGAAACTGTAGAGGATGTATTGAAGGAAACCATTGGAATTGAACTTCCAAAAGTTGACATAGGTGGTATGATAGCAGATAAAACCTCTGAAATAGGGTTTAAATATAACAACAAACAGGAGATTAACAATGAAGAATGAAGTAATTAAATCACTGCAAAAGGTTCGACCTATACTTCAAAAGTGGGACATGGCATGCAGTACTGACAGTATGTACAGTCCACTGTCATTCTCGACTGATAGATTTCCTTTACTCTGTCTATGGTGGCGGATTCCTTTTTCAGTCAATGTTCCAGGATAGGCCTTATCTGCCCCTTCGATATTCTCGTCTATTTGTGCTATTTCATTCATCCCACTCAGTAGAAGACCTACTTCTGGATGAGGCAGAATTCCCAGTCATATCCATCAACGATTTCCTTGAAGACATCAAACTTGTCGTGGAATGAAAATCCTATATGTTTTATCTTTCCAGTTGTCTCCCGATTTTTACATTTTATGTTTGGGGTATTACTTAATTATCACATGGCCGAGTAAAAAATTCAATGTCTTTACAGCAGGTTTGCAAGTTTAAACAACAAGCTTTTCATTGACAAGGAGACCGTCTCCTAGTAAAATATATGAGGTGAAAGAGTATTTGGAGGAATTATGGAAGAAAATTTATTACTCAAGGACATGCTTCTTGTTAAAATCTACGACGAGCATCAGCAGGATCGTCCTGATATGGAAAAGAATGTTAGTTTTAAGGAACTGGAAATAGAAAAGGATATTTACAATATCACTCTGGAAGGTCTTCAAAACGACGGACTCATCAAAGGTGTAAGGTTTGCCAGAGAAGGCGTTGGAAGCAAGATAGGCATATCCTTCATAAACAGCATGATTATCACAAAAGACGGAATAAACTATCTTAAGAACATTTCGAGAAGATAAACAACATAATAGCAATAAAAAACATCCCCTGCCAACCGTTGGCAGGGGATGTTTTTTTGTAATTTCATTTATACTGTAATTTGTATTATCTTCTAATCAAAATATTGAGGATCATAGTAACCGCAGCCAAAATATTTGTGGCTGTAAATATTCTATGAAGGTCTAGTGACTTGCTCTTAACGGCATGTCTGCTTCCTATGATACCTCCAAGGACGGCTGCAATAGTAAGGGGTATTGCCATTTCTGGGCTGAAATCGCCGTGCAGGCTGTGACCGATAAACCCCATTAGAGCTGTAGCGGCAACCATTGCGGCAGATGTTCCTACGGCTATCTCTATTGGTATGCCACATAGAAGTACCATGAGTGGTATCTTGAAAGCACCTCCGGACATTCCAACAGCTCCTGAGAAGAAACCGATTGCTGCAGTTAAGGGAATGGTAATCCAAAGATTTACTGTATATTCGCTGTCTCCGAATTTTCGGTGCCAGTATCCGAAGCCGCTTTTCTTCAGGTTTTTTTCCCTTACTGGTATGAACATGAAGACAGAAACGATAACCAGCACTACTGCGAATATTATTTTAAGGGTATCTCCATCCAAATAACCTGCAAAATATCCACCTACTAAGGCCATTATATTGGTTGGTGGATCAATTACTAGGGCAAGCTTCCAGTCCACCTTCTTGTGCTTGTGGAAGATAAGCATGGATGTTAGAGCCGTTACCATCATAATCAGCTGTGAGGTGGTAGCTGCATTGTGCATTGGAATACCTGCAAGTACCATAGCTAGAACGTAGAAGTTTCCGCCTCCCTTTCCCACCATGGACATTGTTATGGCTATAACAAGTATTACCATACTCATTATTATAGTTGTCGTCATATGTAGTATCTCCCTTCTATATAAGAGCGCTATCATTGTTTTTCGGTCTTGGTCGGAATTGACCCTTTATGTAATGCGATGTTGCTCGTAAATATTATGAAGTAATTATATCCCTCTTTCTTGTTTATATCCATCATTTTTTCGAAGTTTATCCTGTGTTTTTTATTATAAAAATAGTCGCTGTGTCTTTGCCTTGGAAAGTTAAATATATTAAATTACATTAATTGTTGTAATTTTGTTCATAAATGTGGACAGTTCCTGGATGTTTTTATATAATATATATTACGGAAAGATTATTTGCTGTAATACTAAATATAATGAATTGAAAGGTATAAAATTAATAAATCACCATGTGGGAGATTTTATGAACTATGAACTTGCTAGCAGGATACTGGAACAGATTGAAGAGGGAGTTGTAATACTAGATAGTGACAGGAAAATAAGATATATGAACAGTTCGTCAAAGGAGATGTTTGGCATAGACCTGGGAAGAGGTTGGGATCATCCTTCCAGTAAGGTGGTTAGGGGGGACATTGTAATATTTGCCTGTAATGGCATAGGTGTCGACAGGGAGACTCTAACCTTTGCAGACTTTGAGAAAATAGGTATAGATATCGAAAAGATTGAAATAGGAGATGCCGTCATTGCCCTTGGAACTTTGGGAGGTAAAAAGGGTACAGGTGTTTATAAAACAGTACACCCGGGAAAGATGGACAGGATTGTGGAGTTTAGGCACGAGTTGAATGATGGAAGTGGTGTATTTGCAGAAGTTAACGAGATTAGCCGGACTATCAATGTGGAATCGAGAGGAAAGAGGTTCGAACTGGATTTTCAGAACTTCAACTGCTTGACTGTGGTTTTTGACAGGGATAGCCAGGACCTTAAGTTTTATCAGTCCCCGGGATACAGCAGGAGGAAGGAAACAGCTGAAAACCTTCTAAAGGGAAGGAAGTTCGAAGGAAAGGGAATCCATGCAACTTCAAGGGATGCGGAGGGTGAAGATGTTGGTATACTAAATCCAGGCAAAGTCTGTCTGGATACTGTCCATAAGGTCCTCAAGGGGCAGAATGAAAGCATTTCAAGTAGTGAATGTTCCATAAATACAGTAAGCGTAAGCCTTTCAGTCTTCCAGAATAAAAACGATCTTGAAGAAATAGAAGGCTGCACAATGGTCATAAACAATATAAGCAGAGTAAAGGCTCTTCAAAGAGAGCTCACTGCGGCTGAAAGAAGACATGATCCCTTCGACAAGGTCATAGGATCTTCAAGTGCAATAATGAAAACGATGACAATTGCAGGAAAGATTTCATCATCAAAGTCCACTGTACTTTTACAGGGTGAAAGCGGAACCGGCAAGGGAATATTTGCAAAAGCTATTCATGAGAGCAGTCCCAGAAGGAGCAAGCCTTTCGTAGCCATAAACATGGCAGCCATACCTGAAAATCTCCTTGAAAGCGAGCTCTTCGGATATGTCGGTGGAGCATTCACAGGTGCTGCAAGGGGCGGAAAAAAGGGAAAGTTTGCAGTGGCAGATGGAGGAACACTGTTTCTAGACGAAATAGGTGACATGAATCATTCCCTCCAGGCAAAGCTGTTGCAGGCTCTGCAGGAAAACAGGATATATCCTGTAGGATCCCTTGAATCGGTGGACATAGATGTAAGGATAATAGCAGCAACGAACAAAAGTCTTGATGAGGAAGTGAAGTCAGGCAATTTCAGGGAAGATCTCTATTACAGGCTCAATGTAA
>NZ_CEZJXU010000046.1:0-9202 GCF_983023055.1 Dethiosulfatibacter sp.
TGAGCCACTGATGAATTTCGAAGTCTGCAAGCAACTTGTACACTATGGAAGAGAAGAGGAAAAGAAATACAACAAAAACTTCAGGTTTACTATGACAACCAATGGCGTTCTTCTTGATGATGAAAAAATCGCCTTTATAGACGAGCATTTCGACAATCTGGTAATGAGCCTTGATGGAAGAAAAGAAGTCAATGATAATGTGAGATTGACCCCTACAGGTACAGGAAGCTATGACATTATAGTACCTAATTTCAAAAAGGCCATCAAAAAAAGAGAAGACAGGTCATATTTCATTAGAGGAACCTTTACTGGTAAAAATCTTGACTTTTCAAATGATGTCAAGCACATGAGAGATCTTGGATTTGAAAGTCTGTCAATGGAGCCCGTTGTTACTGAGCCGGGTGATATTTATGAAATAAAGGAATCTGATATAGAAAAGGTAAAGGAAGAGTACGAAAAGCTCTATCACCTTTACAAGGACTCAATAGGTACCGACAAGGAATTTAACTTCTTCCACTTTGAAATAGACCTTGAGCATGGACCATGCATCTACAAAAGGATATCAGGATGTGGTGCAGGAAATGAATACATAGCTGTAACTCCTGAAGGCGATATTTATCCATGCCATCAGTTTGTTGGCGAAGATGATTTCAAAATTGGAACCCTTGACGAGGGAATAGTGAATACTGACATATCAGACAAACTTTATGAAAGTAATGTTCTAACTAAAGAAGAATGTAGAAATTGCTGGGCAAAGTATTTCTGTAGTGGTGGATGCCATGCAAATGCGTGGCACTTCAATGGTGACTTTAACAAGCCATATAAGATAGGCTGCGAAATGGAAAGAAAAAGAATAGAATGTGCCATCAGACTTAAAGCCGAAAGGATGAGTTAAAATGGTATTTGAAATAGAAGAAATTAGAAAAACCAGTATAAGGTATTATGAAAAGATAACAAAGTTTTATTGATTTATGAAATCAATAAATGTATATTTTTTTTATGTAGGCAACAGGGCGATTTTATGTCGTCTCACAATCTAAAATTAATGATGTTTTATATCACAACAAGTTTCGTTCTGATTCATGTAATATTCGATATAAAATTGAACCGTTTATATATCGAATATCACATGAATCAACTCAGCTAGAGTTGTGGCATAAAGACTAGGAGGATAATATGAAGAACAAAAACAGAAGTATATTTGCTGCTATTATACTAATAGTAGCCATTGGAGTATATCTTTCATCTTTCGGACTGAATCTTGGCAGATATATTATCAGCCCTGTAAAAGACGAAATGGATCTTGGACTTGACTTGTCAGGCGGTGTCTATGTAGTTTTGGAAGCAGTGACTGATGCCACAGGAGTTGAGCTTGACGAGAAAATCTCACAGGCAAAATCCATTATAGAACAAAGGGTAAACGGTCTTGGAGTATCGGAACCCAATATTACAGTTGAAAACAACAATAGAATTAGAATAGAGCTTGCAGGACTTACAAATCCCCAGGAAGCAATAGACCTAATTGGAAAAACTGCACAGCTACAGTTCAGAGAGCTTGACGGTACTATTGTATTGACAGGAGAAAATGTAAAGGAATCACAGGTTACCTATGGTGACAAGAATGAAGTGGTTGTAGCTCTTGAATTCGACAAGGCCGGTGCTGAAGCTTTCGCTGAAGCAACAGGCAGACTAATGGCTGAGCCTAATAGAGAAGACAGGATAATTGAAATCGTCCTTGATGGAGATATCATTTCTGCTCCCTATGTATCTGATGAGATAACTGATGGTAAAGGCGTAATTTCAGGTGGCTTTACAATAGAAGAAGCAACAAACCTGGCCAATCTTATTAGAGCAGGAGCCTTGCCGGTTGAAATGGAAGAGATAGAAGTATCAGTTGTCGGTCCTACTCTTGGACTTGAATCCTTGGATAAGAGTATATATGCTGCCATCATAGGACTTATACTTATATTCATATTCATGATATTTATGTACAAGCTTCCTGGTTTGGCAGCCGATATAGCCCTGACTATATATATTATGGTTGTTCTGGGAGTATTGATTGCAATTAATGCAAAGCTTACACTCGCTGGTATTGCAGGTCTTATCCTGTCAGTAGGTATGGCTGTTGATGCAAATGTTGTAATATTTGAAAGAATAAAGGAAGAGATTTTACTTGGCAAATCCGTAAGAACAGCAGTGGATTCAGGGTTTAAAAGAGCCATGAAAACCATTATCGATGCAAATGTAACAACACTCATTGCAGGACTGGTACTCTTTTATTTCGGTACTGGAACTGTCAAGGGATTTGCAGTAACTTTGCTTGTAGGTCTTGCAGTATCTCTTCTTACGGCAGTCTTTGCTACAAGGTACCTTCTAAAGATAATTGTCAAGATGGAGCTTTCTAAAGAAAATAAGATGTATGGAGTAAGGAAGCAGAGTAATGAAGTTTCAATGAAGCTTAATGTAGTAAAAAACAAAAGAAACTATTTCATGGTATCTTTAAGCGTCATAGCCGTAGGATTGGTAATGGTTTTCGCTAGAGGATTAAATGTAGGTATAGACTTTACAGGTGGAACACTAATTCAGATAGAACTAGAGAATGAGGTACCTGTGGATGAAATAAGGAACATAACAGATTCTTTTGACAAAAATGCAAGTATAGTCCATGCAGGTGAAAACAATACGCAGATTATAATAAAGACCACTGTTAATCTAGACAACGAGGAAAGGTTTGAAGTATTTACACAATTCAAGAATGAATACGGTTTGACGGATGATGCTTTCGTTAAACAATTGAAATTTGGTCCAACAATAGGAAAGGAAACACAGAAAAAAGCAGTCATATCCGTTCTCATAGCTTCTATATGCATGTTGGCATATATAACATTGAGATTTGAATTTCTGTTTGGTGTAGCGGCTGTAATTGCACTGCTACATGATGTGCTAATAGGTATTGCTGTCTACTCAATCTTTAAGGTTCCAGTAAACAGCTCATTCATTGCTGCAATGCTTACCATAGTAGGGTATTCCATAAATGATACAATTGTTGTTTTCGACAGGATAAGAGAAAACATCAAGAAAATGAGGAAGTCAAAATATGAGGAAATAGTGGAGCTAAGCATATCACAAACTCTTGTAAGATCAATAAATACATCAGTTACCACATTGTTTGCCATATCCGCCCTGTATATCTTTGGCGTTGAAGCAATAAGGGATTTTGCTTTTCCACTTATAGTTGGAGTGCTGGCAGGTACATATTCCTCAATATTTATTGCAAGTCCAATCTGGGTAATGCTCAAGTCCCTTAAGGGTGATGTGAACTACTACAATCCCAACAAGGTTCAGAATTAGTTATATGAATGAATTGATATTTGTAGTATAATTATAGTAAATTAAACGTCAAAAGGAATAGATGAGTTTAACTTCAAAACTAACTTTTGACAGTTTAATCAAAATAAAAGCTGGAGGTATGTCACATGCAAGTTAATTTTATTTTACTGTTGATTGTATCAATATTTATCGCCATATTTGCAATACAAAACGGCGACACTGTTACTATAGATTTGTTCTTTTTTCAGGGTGAAATGTCACAAGCTTTGGTTATTCTTGCGTCTGTAGGTTTGGGAGCACTGGTAACCGTAGCACTTAGCACATTTGGCAAAATCAAGAGACTTAGGAATATCAAGTCATTGAATAAGCAGATCAAGGCTCTTGAAGGGGAAAAAACCACACTTGTTACCCAGTCTGAAAACCTTGAAAAGGAAAATGTGGATCTTCTACAGATTAATTCAGATCTTAAATCTGAACTTGGAACTAGTGAAGAAAAAATAAAAGAGCTTTCAACAAGACCGGTACCAAAGACCGTTGTTGAAGTTAAAGAAAAAAATTCAGTCCCTGTTGATGAAGAGGAGCAAACTGATTGAGGAAGAAATTCCATATAAAAAAATATGATGAAAAACTGGTTGCTGAAATTGCAGAAAATTACCATCTGAATCAGATAACTGCCATTACAATGTATAACAGAAATCTGAAAACAAATGATAGTATAAATGAATTTTTAAATACTGAATTTCAAGAATTTAAAAATCCATTTGATATAAAGTTCATGGAAGATGCCGTAAAACTGCTTAGTAAACATGCAGCTGAAAATAATAAAATATTTGTTTATGGAGATTACGATGCTGACGGTGTTACTGCCACCGCTCAGCTTGTTCTTCTTTTAAAAGCAATTGAAGCAAAGTTTGGATATCATCTGCCTGACAGGGAAGCAGATGGATACGGACTGAATATGAAAACCGTCGACAAGATAATTGAAGGCGGTTATAAATTACTAATTACTCTTGATTGTGGAATCTCAAACTATGAAGAGATAAAAAGGGCCGTTGAAGCCGGTATTGATGTAATAGTTATAGACCATCACAAATGTCCGGAAAAACTTCCACCAGCCAACGTACTTATTGATCCCCATATTGATGACACTCAGGTGTACTATCAGGTATTGTGTGGAGCGGGTCTTGCCTATAAGTTTGTATCGGCATATGATGAATTCAACAAACTTGAACTTGAGCTTAACAAGTTTATTCAGCTGGCTGCTGTAGGTACAGTAGCTGACATAGTACCTATAAAGGGTGAAAACAGGATAATTGTTAAAAATGGCCTTTTTGAAATCAACAACAACCCCCTACTAGGAATTAGATGTCTATTGAATGAGCTTTCCATCAAGAAGAAGGAAGTTACTTCAAGTACCCTTGGCTATATAATTGGACCAAGGATAAATGCTGCAGGAAGGGTGGACGATGCAAGTCTTGCACTTGAAATGCTTGTGTCTGAAGACAAGGTATTTGCAAGCAATATGGCATCAAAGATAAATGGTCTTAATTCCTACAGGAAGGAAATTGAAAAGAAGATATTTCTTCAGGCTGACATAGGCATACATTCACAAAAGGCAAGTAATCTGCTCGTAGCAAAAGGGGGAGACTGGCATGAGGGTGTAATAGGAATAGTAAGCTCGAGAATTACTGAAAAATATTTCAAGCCTTCAATTGTTTTCTCGAAAAATGGAGAATTCTACAAGGGATCAGGCAGAAGTATTCCAACATTCAACCTCTATGATGCAGTTAAAAAATTTGAACACCTGACGGTTAAATGTGGAGGCCATAGCCAGGCCATTGGACTTACTGTCCATGAAAACAATATTGAGGATTTCATTGAAAATATAAAAATCTATGCCAATGAAAAAATCAGTGATATGGATCTTGTGGAAGAAATAGACATAGATGCCGTTATAATGGAGAATGATAAAATCAATCTTGATACTGTCAACGAAATACATCTGCTGGAACCTTTTGGTCTGGAAAACGAGCAACCCGTATTTCTTATTGACGGATATAAGGTTGTAAACCATAGATATATAGGTGCTGAAGGCAGTCATCTCAAGGCAAACATTAAAATAGGTGAAAATGTATTTGATGTCATTAAGTTCAATATTGAAGAAAATGAAAAGAAGGAATTTCAGAGTTTCAATCCTGCAATCGGAAACCTAAACATCAACACTTTCAATGGCAGATCTAGTGTACAGTTCAACATCATCAATTTTATTGGAAATTATTTTGAAAATATCAAACTTGATTTTTTGAAAATAATTCCTGGAATGAATGTTGACTTTGACATAGCTGAAATACCTGAAGGTATATTTGTTACAGAAGAAGATTTAGAATCTCTAAATTCCGGAAACTTAGATAAAAATACAACTTCAAAAGTTGAATTTGCAAGGAAGTATTGGATTCCAACATCAGATGAAGAAGAAATCATCAGCACTGTTTTAAATAAAAACAACAGCAGTGTTTTTAAATTTGACATAAACAGACTTGTCATTTATATAAACAAACTTTATAATATAGTCATCAATGAAGAAAAGATTATTTCTACTATAATTGGTCTTAACTGTAAGGGCCTGATTGATTTTAAACTAAAAAGCAATATTGTGTATGTAAAATATTTAAATCAGGGAGAAAAGAATGAACTATAAAGATAAAATTAGAGAGATTGAAAATTTTCCGGAAGAAGGAATAAGCTATAAAGATATAACTACAGTTCTTAAGGATTCCAAATATCTCAAAGCGACAATTGACGAGCTAACAGAGTATTTTTCTGATATTGAAGTAGACATAGTTGTAGGACCGGAATCCAGAGGATTTATATTTGCTACACCGGTAGCTTACAACCTTGGTGCAGGATTTGTTCCTGTTAGAAAGCCGGGTAAGCTGCCTGCTGAAGTTGAAAATTTCGAGTACGACCTTGAATATGGAAAGGACGCTCTCGAAATTCATGTTGATGCTATAGTTGATGGAATGAAAGTTCTTATTGTTGATGATCTTTTAGCAACTGGAGGAACAATCAGCGCTACTGCCAAGCTTGTTGAGAAGCTTGGAGGAGAAGTTGTTGGACTTGGCTTTTTTATTGAACTTGAAGGTCTAAATGGAAGAGACAGGCTGAAGAAATACAATGTAAAATCCATAGTGAAATACTAAAGGTTGGTTAATCCAGCCTTTTATGATATTGGTGGTGTAATATTTAATGGAAAAACTAATAAAAAATATATTGGAATATAATTCAAATGCAGATATCAAACTCATAGAAAAAGCATACAACTATTCTAAAAAGCTTCATGATGATGCTCCTTTAAGGCTGTCAGGAGAAGCTTTTTTTATTCATCCATACCTTGTTGCTACAATACTGACTGAACTCAGCATGGATGTGGATACTATAGCTGCAGGTCTTCTTCACGATACAATTGAAGATACAATAGCCACCTACGATGATATAAAGAATGAATTCAGCGAAGATATAGCTAATCTTGTTGACGGAGTTACAAAGCTTAGCAAGGTTAAGTACAAATCCAAGGAAGAAAGACAGGCGGAAAGTCTTAGAAAGATGGTAATAGCCATGTCAAAGGACATAAGGGTTATAATCATCAAACTTGCCGACAGACTTCACAACCTTAGGACTCTTGAATACATGTCTCCTGAAAAACAGAAAGAAAAAGCAATGGAAACTTTGGAAATATATGCTCCAATAGCAAACCGTCTTGGTATGGCATCCATAAAATGGGAGCTTGAAGATTTGGCCTTGAGATATATAGATCCTGAAGGATTTGAAGATGTAAAGCACAGGCTCAAAGAGAAGAGAAAAGACAGGGAAGAATACATCGAAAGCATTAAAAGTATTCTCAAGGAAAATATAGAAGAAGCCAATATTGAATTTGAACTTAGCGGCAGACCTAAAAGCATATACAGCATATACAAAAAAATGTATCACAAAAACAAGATATTCGAGGAAATTTATGATATTACAGCCATAAGAATAATAGTACTTTCTGTCAAGGATTGCTACGGAGTACTTGGAGTAGCCCATACATTGTGGAAACCGATGCCTGGAAGGTTCAAGGACTATATAGCAATGCCCAAGCCCAATATGTACCAGTCTCTTCATACAACAGTTATAGGCCCAGATGGAGAACCCTTTGAAATTCAAATAAGGACTTTTGATATGCACAAGACTGCCGAGTATGGTATTGCAGCCCATTGGAAGTACAAAGAAGGCATAAAGACGGATGATTTTGAAGACAAACTTAACTGGCTTAGACATATGCTTGACTGGCAAAAGGATACAAATGACCCAAGGGAATTCATGGAGTCACTTAAAATTGACCTCTATACCGATGAAGTTTTTGTTTTCACACCAGATGGCGATGTAATAAACCTTCCAATAGGTTCGACTCCAATTGACTTTGCCTACAGGGTCCATTCTGCAGTAGGAAACAAGTGTATAGGAGCCAAGGTTAACGGAAGGATAGTACCCCTTGACTATAAGCTTAAAAACGGCAACCAGATAGATATAATCACTTCTGCAAACAGCAACGGCCCCAGCATGGATTGGCTCAAGATTGTAAAAAGCAGTCAGGCTAGAAGTAAGATCAGAAAGTATTTCAAGGATAAGGAAAGAGGCACGGACATAAACCATGGAAAGGATTCCATTGAAAAGGAAGTAAAGAAGCAGGGATTCAAGCTTACAGAGCTTCTGAAGGAAAAATGGCTCATGGAAATAGTTGAAAAGATGAATCTTAAGACTCTTGACAATCTTTATGCTGCAGTAGGTCATAGAACCATTACTGAGCTTCAGGTAGTCATGAAGCTGATTTCCAAATACAAGATAGTCAACAAAGATAAATTTGTAGAAAAAATCAAGGAAGTCGATACAACCAGAAAAACAAAGACTCCAACATCAGGAGTTATCATTAAGGGTCTTGACAATATAAAGGTAAGATTCTCCAAATGCTGCAGCCCTGTTCCTGGTGACGATATAGTAGGTTATATCACCAGGGGAAGGGGAGTATCAGTTCACAGGTCAGACTGTACGAATATTGCTTCTACTGACAAGGACGCCAGGTTTATTGAGGTTGAATGGGACAACAGCAAGACTATTAGCTTTACTGCTGAACTGCAGATCGAGGCTGTAGACAGACCGGGTCTTCTTCAGGATATTACAGGTACCTACACTGAATTCAAGGTCAATGCGACCCATTTGAATTTAAGGATCAATAAGGACAAGATTGCGGTAATGAACATCACCTTTGAAATCAAAGAGTCAAAGGAGCTTAATGATCTAATTAAGAAATTCAAAAGAATTGACGGAGTGATAGACGTCTACAGATACAAGAAATAAGGAGTATCGTTAACTATGAGAGCAGTTATTCAAAGAGTAAAAGAAGCAGAAGTAAGGGTTGATGATTCAGTTACAGGGAAAATCAACAATGGACTTCTGGTTTTTCTAGGCGTAGCAGAAGATGATACGGACAAGGATTTGAATTATTTGATAGACAAGTCTGTAAATCTAAGAATATTTGAGGACAACCAGGGGAAGATGAACCTTAGTCTTAGGGATATAGAAGGTGAAATGCTTGTAATATCCCAGTTCACAATCATGGGAGATGCGAGAAAAGGAAGAAGACCAAGCTTTACCGGAGCAGGTAACCCTGTAAAGGCTGAGGCCTATTACAATAAATTTATCGAGCAGATTAAAAGTACGGACATTAAGGTTGAATCAGGAGTCTTCGCAGCAGACATGGATATTGAGCTGATAAATGACGGACCTGTCACCATATTGCTGGACAGTACAAAGCTGCTGTAACTAAATAAATAAA
>NZ_CEZJXU010000047.1:0-9188 GCF_983023055.1 Dethiosulfatibacter sp.
GTTGAAATGATTAAGGAAATGTGGCCGGAAGTATATATTACAGGGTCATATGAAGTATCAAAGGAATTCAGAGAATATGAAAGAACAAGTACAACTGTACTTAATTCATATGTGAAGCCTGTGGCTGCTAAATATATAGATGAGTTGTATAACGAGCTTGAAGATATAGGTATTAAATGTCCTAAGTATATAATGCAGTCCAATGGAGGAACCACAACTTTTGAAAAGGCAAAGGAAACTCCAATAAATATGATTGAATCTGGTCCAGTAGCCGGTATTTTCGGATCAGCTATGCTAGGAAAGCTTCTTGGAGAAGAACAGGTTATAGGATTTGATATTGGTGGAACAACGGCTAAATGCTCTCTTGTAGACGGTGGAGAAGTTAAGATTACAACTGAACACAAAATAGAAAAGACTAATGTAACAGCAGGATATCCTGTGAAGGTACCTGTTGTAGATATTGTTGAAATTGGAAATGGTGGAGGTTCCATAGCCTGGATTGATGAAGGTAATTCTCTAAAGGTTGGACCACAGTCTGCTGGTGCACTTCCTGGCCCAATAGCCTATGGCTTAGGTGGTACAGAGCCAACAACTACAGATGCAAACCTTATAGTTGGAAGATTGTCACCTGAAAATTTTGATATGGAAGTTGACATGGATAAGGTAAGAGCTGGAATTGAAGAAAAGATTGCAAAACCTTTCAATATATCAGTTGAGGAAGCGGCTCTTGGAATAATCAGGATTGCAAATTCCAACATGTTAAATGCACTTAAACTTATTTCAGTTAGAAAAGGTTATGACCCAAGAGATTTTGCTCTTGTTGCCTTCGGAGGCGGTGGACCAATGCATGCGACACCTCTTGCAAAGGAACTTGGAATCAAGAAGGTTATAATACCTGTAGCTGCATCGGTATTTTCAGCTTGGGGAATGCTCATGACAGATTTGAGACAGGATGATATTCAGACTTTTAATATGAGACTCGATAATATGGATTATGAATTGATTAACAACCAATGGAATAATATGGAAGAAAAAGCAGTTTCTGAATACTTGGAGAAGGGTATTACAGAAGATGAGGTGATTTTCGTAAAAAATGTTGACATGAGATACTGGGGACAGGAACATACGATCAAGGTTCAAATATTCAACGAGGATATTAATGATGGAAATTTAGTAGATATTATTGAACGATTCCATATGGCTCACGAAAAGAGCTATAATTTCAGAATTGACGACAGTCTTACTGAAATAGTAAATCTTCATCTTACATCATTTGGAAAGGTTGAGAAAACAGATCTTAAGGAATTGGAAATTAAATCTGAAGATATTGAAAGCGCAGTAAAGGAAGTAAGAAAAGTCACATTTGAAAATATTGGCGAAGTTGAAACAAAGATATATTTAAGGGACAGACTATATCCAAATATGAAAATCGATGGACCTGCAATAATTGAAGAAGTAACTACATCAACAGTTGTATATCCTGACATGAGTGTTGAAGTAGATAAATATGGAAATCTTATAATCAATACGGAGGTGAAGTAGATGAGTACTATTAATAAAGTGGATCAGTTTACACTTGATATAATAAAGGATTCTCTGTATGCAATAGGTGAAGAAATGTTTATTTCCATTGCAAGAACATCCAAGAGTCCTGTTATATATGAAACACTTGACTTTGCATCAGCTCTCACCGACGAGCATGGTAACCTTTTGACACAGGGCAATGGAGTTACAGGATTTATAGGACTTTTGAGTTTTATGGTTAAGGAAACAATAGAGAAATTTGCAAAGAAAGGCAATCTTTTCCCTGGAGACATAATCATAATAAATGATCCATATGCTGGGGGAGGTTCACATCTTTCTGATGTTGGTGTTGTAATGCCAATATTTTATAATGATGAAATTGTAGCATATTCTGCAAACAAGGCGCACTGGACCGAAGTTGGTGGAAAGGACCCAGGTTCATGGACTGTTGATTCAACTGAAATATTTCAGGAAGGACTACAGTTCCCATGTATAAAACTTTTCAACAAAGGAGAAATTAACGAAGCTTTGATTGACCTGATAAAAGCCAATGTAAGATTTCCAGATCTTTCAATTGGAGATATGTGGGCTCAGATTGCAGGTCTTAAGACTGGTGAGAAAAGATTCATTGATCTTTGTGACAAGTATTCAAATGATACAGTTTTGTATTCAATAGAAAGAATGCTAAAAACTAGCGAAGAAATTTCAAAAAAGGAAGTTATGAAGCTTTCAAATGGTGTTTATGAAGCTGTAGATTATATTGATGACGACGGCCTTGGTAATGGACCTTTTAGGATACAAGTGAAGGTAACAATAGACGAAGATAGGTTTATCTGCGATTTTAGAGGATCACACATGCAGGTTCTTGGACCAGTGAATGTTGCATTATGTGGACTTGAATCTGCAGTAAGAACAATATTCCTGGCTGCAACCAATCCATCACAGGATGTAAATGATGGAGTATTTGAACCACTTGAAATAATTGTAGATAAAAAATCGATTTTCAGTGCCGAGAGACCTTCTGCAGTATCGACTTATTGGGAAACTATGATTGCAGGAGAAGATTTGATTTGGAAAGCTCTTGCACCTCTACTTCCTGACAGACTTACAGCAGGACATCTTTTGTCTGTTTGTGCATTTGTTTTTGTTGGAAAACATCCGGACACAAGTGAACCTTATATAGCTGTTGGCCCATCAGTTGGAGGTTGGGGAGCAGGCAAAGCCAAGGATGGAGAAAATGCTCAATTCTGTATAGGTGACGGTGAAACATTCAATATACCTGTAGAAGTACTTGAAACAAGATATGGTCTTTTTGCAGAGGAATACAAATTGAGAGCCGATGGTGCAGGAGCAGGAGAATTCAGAGGTGGATCAGGAGTTGTTAGAACATATAAGCAGCTTAATGACAATGGTTCCTTTACAGGTACATTTGGTAGATTCAAGTTTTTGCCTTGGGGATTGGAAGAAGGTAAGGACGGTTCAAGGAACATGTTTGAAATAATAAAGGCAGATGGAACAGTAGATGGACCCTATGGTAAATATCCTAGATATCCTCTAAGCACCGGAGATGCTGTACGTATGAGCACTGCCACAGGAGGTGGATATGGTAATCCAATGAACAGACCATTGGAAAAAATTATTATGGATGTAAAGAATGAATTTATCACATTTGAGCAGGCATATGCTGATTATGGAGTTGAGCTGAATCCTGATACTATGGAAGTTATTGGAGAAACAGACGAGAGACTGGGATTAAAAAACCTGGCGTAATATAAAGAGAGGGAGAATTTATGTCTGAAAAACAAAATGTAAAAGATAAAAAAGTAAAAAACGAATCGAATGTAAAAACTGATGAGCCTTTAGGAGCTGTTCCCTTAAATCAGAGGGAACACTGGCTTGCACCGGCAGTTATATTTGGTGGTTTGGAATTTTGCATACCTGTTTTGATGGTTGGATCAATGCTTATAGGATCCTTTGGATTCAAACAGCTCTTCCCAATAATGTTTGTAGCATTTATTGTAATCCAATGGGCTGGAAATGCTCTTAATGGTTATATGGGAGCAAAAACAGGTAGAGCTTCATCAGTATTGGCAAGATCAAGTTTTGGAGCGGTCCAATCAAGATTTATTATAGCAAGTGTAATATTTATGGTTAGTCTTGGATGGTGGGCTGTACAGACTGCAGTAGCAGGTAATGCAATATGTGCAATGCTTGGTATTGATTATACATCCAATTGGGGAACCTGGGCGATTATTACAACTATAATAGGTCTTATATTTGCAATACCATCAATTATAGGATACTCATCGATGAAATGGACTGATTATGTGGCTGTACCAGCAGGATTGATTCTTGTAGTTGGAGGTATATATCTTACAATTAAGAATTTTGGAATCGACCAGATATTGGCTTTTGAACCACAGCAACAGACAATGACATTTCTTGGGGCAGTAAGTCTGATTGTAAGTATTAATGTATCGCAGTGGGTAATTGCTGCAGACTATACAAGATATGCAAAGCCTAGAATAAAAGATAATATATTGATACCTATTGGAATCATAGGTATAGGGTTTCCACTTATGTATGTAGGTGCCATGATGGCGATAGGACAGGGAACTGCTGATATAGTGGCAGTAATGGTTGCTTTAGGATTTCCAGTTTGGGGATTTGTAGTGTTATGGTTGTCAACTTGGACAAGTCAACTGGTAAACAACTATTCAATGGGTCTTTCTTTATCAAATCTCATGAATATTAAGACCAGTAAAGGTAGATCTATTATCACTCTTGTAGGAACCTTAATTGCCATAGTCATAGCTTTATCAGGAATACTTGATCATTTTATGGATTTTCTGTATTTGACAGCGTTAGCATATCCTGCAATGGCTGGGATAATGTTTGTTGATTTCTTCATTAGAAAGCAGGAATGGCAGGATCACAGCGGTTGGAATTGGATGGCAACAATTGCTTGGATATCAGGAATATTTATCGGTTACATAACCACATATGTAAATCCGATGGGATTGCCGGCAGTGCAAAATTTGATAGTAGCCGGACTTGTATACTACATATCCATGAAAATCAAAGCAAAAGTTGCTCCGGACCATTTTACCGCAGAAGCATTCTCTAGTCAACAATAGTATATATGGAGAGATGGTCTTTATTATTAAAGATCATCTCTTTTTATTTTATCTATCTATGACATAGCTTAGGTTATGGTGGGTTTGTAATATAAGAATAAAATAAATTATAAATAAGGAAGATTATTATGACAACTTATTATGAAAAATTATTAAGAAATTTAAAAAATAGTGATTTGGATGCAATGTTGATAGTTCCCTCGGAGGAATTAAAGAATATAATAGGTATTTCCCCTATTCTTTGTGAAAGATTCCAGGGATTGTTCATAAAGAAAAATGGCGAAAATTTCTATTTCTGTAATTTATTGACTAAAAGCGATATGAATCATTCGAAAAACTGCGGGAATGTTTATACCTGGTTTGACAATGATGGGTATATGGATGGATTGAAAAAAATACTAAATGAACACAATCTATTGGGATGTACAATAGGTGTAAACAGCAAAGCAAGAGCATTCAATATATTGGATATAATGGAAAGTATTGATATTAAATTTGTGAACAGCAAAAGTTTGATAGAAGAAGTTAACTTAATCAAATCTCTTGATGAAATTGAAAAACTGAAAATTGTAGCGAAGAAAACTGATGAGGTTATGATGAGTACAATAGAATTTATCAAGGCTGGAATCAGTGAAAAGGATATTTATGACAAGATAATTCAAGAATTCAAATCAAGAAGTTGTATTCCTGATTTTGCGTTGGTAGTATCAGGCAGTAATAGCGCTTTGCCCCACTATAACGGCAATGACAGAATAATTGAAGACAAAGATATTGTTTTATTGGATATAGGTGCGAAATATCAAGGAATGAGTTCGGATGTTACAAGAACTATATTTGTAGGGGAACCTACGAAGAAAATGAGGGAAGTGTATGAAATAGTTCTTAGATCAAACATTATTGGAGAGAACGCTATCGCTGTTGATAATTCGATAGCAGGCCTTGACAATATTGCTAGAAAGCACATTGAAGACGCTGGATACGGCCAATACTTTACTACAAGACTGGGGCATGGAATTGGATATTCAACCCATGAAGAACCTTATGTAACCAAAAACAGCAAGAAGAAGATTGAAGTTGGAATGGCTTTTACAATTGAACCGGGTATTTATATTGAAGATGAATTTGGTATAAGAATTGAAGATTCAGTGGTTGTTACAGATGAAGGGGTAGAGATACTTAACAAGTTGTCAAAGGATATGATTATAGTTTAAGCTAATAAACAAAACTCCGCAGTCTTTTTTCAAGGGATTGTGGAGTTTTTTAATGTGAATTTCCAATTTCTTCATATGAAAACAGCGATATTTGTTGAAATAAGGCCATTGTAAGAGTAAAATTAAATATATATAATCAAAAAGGATAGTACACGGAGAATAAAAACTTTAAGTGTACTAAGGTGATGAGATGAAAAAATCATTGAAATTGAGAGAATTATTGGAGAGTGAAGAATTTATAGTTGTTCCTGGTGCCCAGAAGGCATGAGATTCTGGACAAGGATATATATGGTGAACTCATAAGGAGATTTGAATAAGAGGACTGATAATTGTTAACCTTTCCGTGTTTTAGATTTGCTGTTTTTCAGTAGACACTGAGTACAGTTCCTGATAGGAGGATGTTTTGGAAAACTTAAAGGACAGACATAGTGATAAAATATTTAAGGAATGGAATAAAATGATAAAAGGGGTGAAGGCAGACCCTAAAATTGTCAAACCTGAAATAATAAGTGCATGGGAAAAAAGTTTTAAGCTTAACATTGACCCATATAGATTTGATAAATCGATTATCTTAACAAGTGAAGAACTTCAAAATTTATTAGATATTAAGGACATGGAAAAAGATTATGGACAAATAATCAACATGATAAAAGATATTGCCATAAAGATGGATCTTACTTTTACAATATTTGATGAAAAGGGAAGAATGAAGGGAATCCTTGCTTTACCCGAAAGTATAACCGGGAGTACCAAGGAAGAAAATATAATCATAAAAGTTGCAAGCGAAGATTTCATAGGGTCAAATGCAATTTCTATGGCCTTGAAGGAAAACAAACCAATACAACTATTTGGAAGCGAGCATTACAACTATTACCTTCATAGATTCAACTGTTCGTATGCTCCAATACACGATGTTCACGGGAAGGTTATTGGAGCAATAAATATTTCCAGCAACAAGACCGAGCAAACAGTGGTTGAGTTAGGTCTTGTAGAAAGCATCTCCAAATTTTTGGACAGCTGCTTGACTGTGAACTATATGATTAACAACCTTTCTTTCTGTAGTTTTTCATTGATGGAATCTATTGAATATCTACCGAATGGAGTAATTTTCAATAACAAGCAGACAGGAAGAATAGATTATAATAATAAGGTTCTTAAGATGCTTAAGATAGAAACAAAGGACAAAATTTCCATTGCTGACAGGATAAATAGATACAGGGAATGTGTAGATTCACTGGCAATAGGTAGAGACCTTGTCAATGAAGAAGTGATTTTAAACGTCAAAGGAAAGAAAAAATCATTTATTATAACAACCAAAAATATACTTGATTCAGCAGGTGGGCAGATTGGAGAAATGGTTAGCTTGCAGGAAACTAATGAGATAATGAAACTTCAAAACATGCAGAGAAGCAATGAAGCATTATATAGATTTGATGATATTCTTGGAGAAGATTGTGAAATCAATAGGATCAAGGACCTGGGCAAAAAGGTTTCATTGTATTCTTCAGCAGTTATGCTGACAGGTGAAAGTGGTACGGGAAAGGAAATGTTTGCACAGTCAATTCACAATGAAAGTCAGAGGAATAACAAGCCTTTTGTTGCAATAAATTGTGGGGCGATACCTTCGGAACTTATAGAAAGTGAGCTTTTTGGATACGAGCCTGGAGCCTTTACAGGTGCTCTGACAGGGGGTAAAATCGGGAAATTTGAACTTGCTTCAGGTGGGACTTTATTTTTGGATGAAATAGAGAGTATGCCCTTGGATGTTCAAATTAAGCTTTTGAGAGCATTATCAACAGATACCATAACTAGAATTGGAGGGCTTGAAAACATCCCCTTCGATATTAGAATAATATCAGCGACTAAGAAGGACCTTCTAAAGGAATCTGATCTTGGAAATTTCAGGGATGATTTGTATTTCAGGCTTAATATCATAAATCTAAAGCTACCGCCCCTTAGGGAAAGAACAACTGATATACCTGTTATGGCAGAGAAGTTTGTAGATATGTTTGCAAAAAAAAATGAGATTGAAAAGGTTACTATGAGCCAGAAATTTAACAATTCCTAAATGTGGAAAGGTTGGATTTCTTTTTTATTTCAAGGGTAAAAGAAGATGAAATAAGTGTTTTCTGAAATTATTTATTGGTTTCACACGATTTTTTTGGATATATTAGTGTTTTTTCAGTATTTTTTGTTAAATGGAGATTGTTGGCATGCTAATTGCTTATTATTTAATCAAATAAATCTAATGGAGGTTTCATATGAATTTTCAATTTGGTATTCCTAGTTTTGTAACATTTGGCGAAGGTTGTACAGATGGTATGGGAGAAATGGTTCAAGGACTCGGAGGCAAAAGAGTATTTTGTGTTTACGACAAGGGCGTAAAATCAGCAGGAATTGTTGATGGAATAGTTGATAAGATGAAGTCAGTAGGTATTGAGGTTATAGAGTATGATAAGGTTCTTCCAAACCCTCCAGATACTTTGGTTGAAGAAGCAGCTGAATTAGCCCGAAAAGCGGATATAGATGTTATGGTAGCAATAGGTGGAGGTAGTGCCATGGATTGTGCCAAGGCAATAAATATATTGCTAACAAACCCATCTCCTATAAACCAGTATAATGGAATCAACCTTGTTAAGTTTCCAACAAAACCTTTAATTGCAGTTCCTACAACTTCAGGTACTGGAAGTGAAGTGACAGCATTTAGTATAATAACTGATACAACAAATATCAAGAAAATGGTAATAGGCGGTCAGTTTGTAGGTGCAACCTTTGCTCTTGCTGATCCACTTTTGACAGTTGGATTGCCATCTAAAATCACAGCATCTACAGGAATGGATGCATTGACACATGCGATAGAAGCCTATGTTTCTAAGGGAGCAATGATTCCGACAGATGTGTATTCTCTTAAGGCCATTGATCTTATATTCAACAGCCTAGCTGAAGCAACATTGAACGGCAGTAATATTCAGGCTAGAACAGACATGCTTCTTGGTAGCATGCTCGCAGGCTTTGCATTCAACAGTGCTGTACTTGGACTTGTACATTCTATTGCGCATCCACTTAGTGCACATTGCGGACTTCCTCATGGAGTTGCAAATGCAGTAGGACTTCCTCATGTCATGGCATTCAATGCTGAGGTTGTACCTGAGAGAACAAAAGATATTGCATTGGCAATGAATCTTGACGTTGCTGGATTATCTCCTGAAGATGCTTCAAAGGTTGCAGTTGAAAAAATAAAAGCGTTATCTAAGGAAATCAGCATTCCATCATTAAAGGAACTTGGCATTGACAAAGATATTTTTCCAACAATTGC
>NZ_CEZJXU010000048.1:0-6154 GCF_983023055.1 Dethiosulfatibacter sp.
AGGCAAAGCTGTTTCTCAAGTTCTGCGACTTCTTCTTCAAGATTGTGTATTGAATCTTCAATTTCCATTATCTTTTTCTTAAGTTGTTGTCTTTCTCTGATGCGTTCACGTTCTTTTTTTGCATTGTTCTTAAGTTCTGTTTTTGTTATTCTGTTTTCTGTTTCTTCTTCAACATCGGACATATTCTTTTTATAGTAATAGTAATCGTAGTCTCCCAGATACTCTGCCATATTAGTAGAATCCATTTCAAGTATTTTTGTAACTGTTTTGTTCAGAAAATACCTGTCATGAGAGATTATTAGTATTGTGCCGGTATAGTCAGAGATAGTTTTCTCAAGTACATCCTTTGAGTCAATGTCCAAATGGTTTGTAGGCTCGTCCATAACTATGAAATTGGTATTGGAAAGCATTAGTTTCAGTAGTGACAGTCTGCTTTTTTCTCCTCCACTGAGATTATTAATGGTTTTAAACAAGTCATCATTGAAGAAATTGAATCTGGCAAGGTAGCCCCTGATCTCATGTACTTTTAGTCTAGGGTATTCGTCCCAGATTTCATCCAGTACTGAATTGTCAGGATTGAGTCCGGAAAGCTCCTGGTCGAAGTAGCCTATGTTTACATTGTGTCCAAAGCTGTATTCACCTGAATCGGAAATTAGCTGTTCAGTAACAATCTTTACTAGGGTTGATTTCCCCACGCCATTTGGACCTATTAGTCCTATCTTATCACCTTTGTATATTTTGAAATCGATATTTTCAAATACTTTCTCTTCTTCAAAAGATTTTGATAAATTATTAACGAAAAGTACGTCGTTTCCACTTTCAATTCCAGGGGTAAACCGTATGGAAATTTTGTTGTTTTCTTCTTCGGGTTTTTCAACACGTTGAATATTTTGAAGCATTTTTTCTCTGCTTTTTGCCTGCTTAACCTTCTTGTCTCTTCCGTTTGAAAGAAATTTTGAAATTATTTCCTTTTGTCGCTGTATTTCCTTTTCTTGGATTATGTATTTTTTTCTTTGAAGTTCTAGATTTTCTGAACGTTTTTTAATAAAGTAGCTATAGTTGCCGTTGTATTGTGTAATGCTCTCGTTGTTCAGAAACAGAGTCTTGGAAGTAACACTATCAAGAAAATACCTGTCGTGGGAAATTAGCAGAACAGTGCCTTTGTAATCCTTGATGAATTTTTCCAACCATTCAACCGACTTTATGTCAAGGTGGTTGGTGGGCTCGTCAAGAAGAAGTATGTCAGGAGAGGAAAGAAGAAGTCTTGCAAGCATGACTCTGTTTTTCTGACCGCCGCTGAGTTTTGTTATGTTTTTACTGAAATCATCATGTCTGAAGCCAAGTCCGTTAAGGACGCCTTTTATTCTACTTTGATAGCTGTATCCGTCCAGTTTTTCGAATTCGTCATTGACAGTAGAGTATTCTTCCATTATAACATTCACATCTTCTTCACCTGAAGGATTGCTCATTTTGGCTTCCAGGTTTCTAAGAAGATTTTCCAGGTCCATTATATGTTGGAACACTTCTTCTATGATACTGTATATTGTGTCGCTGTCTGCGAAATTATCTATCTGTTTCAAATATCCAAGTTTTTTTGCCTTGTTCACATAGACGGTACCGCTGTCATATTCAAGTTCTGAAGTGAGGATGTTGAATAAAGTTGTCTTGCCGGATCCATTTAGACCAATTAATGCTACCTTTTCGTTTTCATTTATGGTAAAATTTAATTTGTCTAGTATTTTTGTGGCTGAATAAGACATGGTTAGTTTTTTACAAGATATATCAATCATTTAATCACCATCATATAGTATATTTATAAATAGGGTGGTTGTAAAGTGTATTTATGATTCTGTTATAAGATTTGCTTAAGCAGTATAAAAAAAACGAGTGGTAAATGACGCTGAAATTTGGAATAATTTGTTAAAAGTATTGAAATATTACCCGAAAATTGTTAAAATATTATCTAAGTGAGGTGTAAGTATGGGGAAAGAGAAAAAAATATCAGATGCAGTAATAAGACGACTACCTAAATATTACAGATATTTGGGAGATCTACTGGAAAAAGGAATTAATAGAGTATCATCAAATGATCTTAGTAAAATGACAGGATTCACCGCTTCGCAAATCAGGCAGGATTTAAATAATTTTGGAGGATTTGGACAGCAGGGTTATGGATATGATGCGATAAATTTGAGAGAAGAAATAAACAAGATACTTGGATTGAACCAAAAATTCAGAGTTGTAATTGTTGGAGCAGGTAACATAGGCCAGGCAGTTGCAAACTATGCAGGGTTCTATGAAGAAGGATTTGAAGTCTTGGCTTTGTTTGATAAAAATCCAAAGCTTATAGGATTGAGAATCAGAGATATAGAAATCAAGGACTTGGATGACCTGCCGGTTTATCTTGATGAGAATGAAATAGATATGGGTGTAATATGTACACCAAAGGCTGTAAGCCAGGATGTGGCTGATATCTTGACTTCACACGGAATCAAGGCAATATGGAATTTTGCTCCTACAGATATAAAAGTTGAAGAAGATGTTGCAATTGAACACGTGAGGATGAATGAAAGTCTTTATACATTGGCTTATTACTATAAACAAAAAAATGATTCAGAAGAATAAAACTCGTGTATACGAGTTTTTATTTTTGCTTAAGAAAGTTAAAATGTGCAAAATTCCTTGAATCGTTGGTATTTTGCGGTTAAGGAAACTTTCTACGCAGACAACACTCGCACACGAGAATGACGTGACGTAGTCACTTTGTTCTTATAAAAAATTCATTTGGAGGATTTATTGGTAGTTAAATATTATGAAAATAAAATTGAAATAGAAGATATTAGTGATTTCATACCAAAACATGTATTCGACTGTGGCCAGTGCTTTAGATGGATTGAAGAACCGGATGGCAGTTATACAGGTGTTGCATATGGAAAAGTTGTAAATATTGGCTTTTTTGAAAACCGTCTTGTCGTTAACAATACTAATAAACAGGATTTTGATGTTATATGGAGTGATTATCTAGACCTTTCTAGGGATTATGGAAAGATAAAAACTCATATTAATATTGACAAAAACATGCATGACGCCATAAATTTTGGAAGGGGAATAAGAATACTCAACCAGGATGAATGGGAAGTCCTCATAACATTTATAATATCTGCAAACAATAGGATACCCATGATAAAAAATGCAGTGGAAAATCTTTCTGTCAAATATGGAGAAGAAATAGGTAGCTTCAGAGGGAGGAAGCATTATTCCTTTCCTACACCTGAATCACTAGCGAAAGCGGATCTGGATGAAATAAGAAGCTGCAAGGTGGGATTCAGGGACAAATACATACTGGCTGCTGCAAAACATATTGCGGATAACAGGGAATGGCTTTATTCTCTTAATGAACTGGGATATAAGAAAGCTTCAGAGGAACTAAAAAAACTTAAAGGAGTAGGGGACAAGGTTGCCCACTGTATCCTTCTTTTTTCAATGGGTAAATATGGAGCTTTTCCCGTAGATGTATGGATTAAAAGAATAATGACTACTCTTTATGAGGATGAAATAGCCGAGGATGGAATTGGAGAATTCGCTTTTAAGAACTTTGGCGACTATGCAGGGTTTGCGCAACAGTATCTCTTTTACTATGGAAGAGAAAACAATATAGGCAAAAATAACGAAAAACATAAGAATGCGAAGTAAATAAAAGAAATATAGCGTATTGTGGAGATGGTTGAAGTAAAATGATGAAATTGGATAAAATTGGCTGAAATTAAACTATAACTGCATTTGAAACTTTATCTTTATTGAAGTATCATATTCATTGTAAGCTTTAGCACTCACCTGATACGAGTGCTAACAAATAAGAAAAAATACAGGATTATATGGAGGTAGTATGAATATTAAACCTTTAGGTGAAAGAGTAGTAATAAAAATGCTTGAAGCTGAAGAAAAAACTCAAAGTGGAATAGTTTTGCCGGGAACTGCAAAGGAAAAACCATCAATAGCTGAAGTTATAGCTGTTGGAACAGGTATCCTAAATGATGATAAGATAAAAGATGAGATAAAAATTGGTGACAAGGTAATAATATCCAAATATTCAGGAACTGAAATTAAGTTGGATGGAAATGAATTTACAGTATTAGAGCTAAAAGATGTTTTAGCAATAGTAGAATAAGGACGAGGTGTAGAAAATGGCTAAACAGATTAAATTTAATGAAGAAGCAAGAAGATCTATGGAATCAGGTATCAACCAACTGGCTGATACAGTAAAGGTTACTTTGGGACCAAAAGGTAGAAATGTGGTACTTCAAAAATCATTTGGATCACCTTTGATTACAAATGATGGAGTTACTATAGCAAGAGAAATAGAACTTAGCGATCCATATGAAAATCTTGGAGCACAGCTTGTAAAAGAAGTTGCAACTAAGACTAATGATGTAGCCGGAGACGGAACAACAACAGCTACGCTGTTGGCTCAGGCAATTATCAGAGAAGGTATGAAAAATGTTGCTGCAGGTGCTAACCCGATGATACTCAAAAGAGGTATTCAAAAGGCTGTTGATGCTGCGGTTAAAGAACTAAAAGGATTTTCAAAGCAGGTTGAGACAAGCGAAGACGTTGCACAGGTTGCATCGATTTCAGCTGCAGACGAGTTCATAGGAAAGCTTATTGCTGAAGCAATGGATAAGGTTGGAAAAGAAGGCGTTATAACTGTAGAGGAATCAAGAACTATGGATACTGATCTTGATGTAGTTGAAGGTATGCAGTTTGACAGAGGATATCTTTCTCCATATATGGTATCAGATGCAGAGAAGATGGAAGCTAACCTTGGTGATGCATACCTTCTAATAACAGATAAGAAAATCACTAATATCCAGGATATTCTTCCAGTGCTTGAGAAAATAGTACAGCAGGGAAGACCCCTACTTATAATAGCTGAAGATATAGAGGGAGAGGCTCTTGCTACTCTTGTTGTAAACAAGTTGAGAGGAACATTCAACTGTGTAGCAGTTAAGGCTCCAGGATTTGGAGACAGAAGAAAAGAAATGTTGAGAGACCTTGCAATACTTACTGGAGCTCAGGTAATTTCAGAAGAGCTTGGATTTGATATCAAGGAAACTACAGTAGATATGCTGGGATCAGCAAAATCTGTTAAGGTTGACAAGGAAAACACAACAATTGTTGATGGAGCAGGAACTGAAGAAGAGATTAATGAGAGAGTTAAGCAAATAAAGGCTCAATACGAAGAAGCTACTTCAGAATTTGACAAGGAAAAACTTCAGGAAAGACTTGCCAAGCTTTCAGGCGGAGTTGCAGTAATTAATGTTGGTGCTGCTACAGAGACTGAAATGAAGGAAAAGAAACTTAGAATAGAAGATGCATTGAATGCTACAAGAGCTGCTGTTGAAGAAGGAATTGTTTCAGGTGGTGGAGTTGCACTTCTAAACACTGTAAGAGCTGTTGAAAAGGTTGCTGATGAGCTTGAGGGAGATTCAAGAACTGGTGCTCTTATAATAATGAGAGCTCTTGAAGAACCAGTTAGACAAATCGCTATTAATGCAGGACTTGAAGGATCTGTAATAGTTGATAAGATTAAAAACAGCAAACTTGGAATGGGATTTGACGCTTTAAATGAAACCTATGTAAATATGATGGATTCAGGTATAGTTGACCCTACCAAAGTTACAAGATATGCACTTCAAAATGCAGCATCTGTTTCAGCAATGGTCCTTACTACTGAAGCAGCTGTTGTTGACGAACCTAGTGACAATGATCCAATGGGCGGTATGCCAGCCGGTATGCCAGGTGGTATGCCTGGAATGATGTAAGCAATCCCTGAGGCACTGTGATTTAAGAAACAATAAAGGTTGTTCATGAGTTTATTGACTTATGAACAACCTCTTTTTTTAGCAATACAAAAGATGGCCATTTGGCCATCTTTATATTTGGGTTTTGATTTTATCCAAGCATTATTTATACTTCTCAATTTTACTTACTTTAAAATTGAGAATACTCTTATATGTTTATATACAGGTTGTTTGATTTTGCAGCCAATAAATTTTTTCGGAAGCAGCATTGCCGCATTTTCCAACCCCTGCATATATTATGTTTTTTATTTTTCGATTTTTCGCCCCTGGCAACTTCGTTGGGGATCTACAGA
>NZ_CEZJXU010000048.1:6164-7207 GCF_983023055.1 Dethiosulfatibacter sp.
TTCCTCTTTAGAGTTTTATACTCTTTTATTGTTTTTATGCTTTGTTTGTGATTGCAGCAGCTCCGGATTCTCCGGTTCTGATTCTGAAGATGTTGTCTACGCTGTAAATAAATATTTTTCCATCTCCTATTTCTCCAGTCCTGCAAACAGAGTATATCTTGTCGACTACTTCTTGTACGGGAGTTGTCGATATGACAACCTCTACCTTGATTTTGGGAAGAAGTTGAGCTGTAAAGTCAGCTCCTCTGTATTTGGTAGTCATGCCTTTTTGAGTTCCTGAGCCCATAACATTTGATACGGACATTCCTTCAACGCCTATTTCGACCAAGGCGTTTTTCAACTCTTCAAATTTGTTTGGTCTTGTTATTATTTCAAGTTTTGTATAAACTTCTGACATCGTGGAACCTCCTTATTTTATAACCAATGATCTTGGAGCAAAGTCGGCATAGCTTTCTATACCATGCTCTTCGATATCTAGTCCTGATTTTTCCTCTTCTTTAGATACTCTAAGTCCAAGTATTGCATCAATTGATTTAAATAGTACAAATGCAGTTCCAAGAGTCCAGGCAGCTACTGCCAATACTCCAATAGCCTGTACTGATAACATTGCTGTACCGCCACCGAAGAACAATCCACCTTCAGTTGCAAACAATCCTACACATAGAGTTCCAAAAGCTCCACTTAATCCGTGAACACCAACAGCTCCAACTGGATCGTCTACCTTAAGAATTTTTTCAACGAATTCTATTCCGAATATAAGAACGAAACTTGTCAATGTTCCTGTTATTACTGCACCGCCCATACCGATAATATCACAACCGGCAGTTATAGCAACAAGCCCGGCTAAAGCACCGTTTAATGTCATACTTACATCAGGCTTTCCGTATCTAATCCATGTAACGGCCATAGTTACAACAGCGCATGCTGCAGCTGATAGATTTGTAGTCATGAATATGTGAGCGATATCGTCTACTGCCATTCCGGATATTGTTGATCCAGGGTTGAAACCGAACCATCCAAACCATAGGATGAATACTCCCAAA
>NZ_CEZJXU010000048.1:7258-9092 GCF_983023055.1 Dethiosulfatibacter sp.
GTCAAACTGTGACCAGGTATGGCAAGTGGTTTACCATCTTTATTATATTTTCCAACTCTAGGGCCTAAAACGGAGGCCCCTACTAAAGCTGCCCATCCACCAAGGGAGTGGACTGCTGTTGAACCGGCAAAATCATGAAAACCAAGGTTTGACAACCAACCGCCACCCCAGATCCAGTGACCTGCTATGGGGTATATTACCAAACAGATGAAAAAGCTGTAAACCAAATAAGATTTGAATTTAGTTCTTTCTGCCATAGCTCCTGATACGATAGTAGCAGCAGTAGCACAAAAAACAGTTTGAAAAATTAAAAATGCTGATTTTGGAATGGTCAATCCTAAATGTTCATATGTTCCAGTAGCCATGAAATCTACTGATCCTATTAACCCTCCAACATCGCTTCCGAACATAATTCCGAAACCGATAAACCAAAATACCAGTGAACCGACTGAAAAGTCCATCATGTTTTTCATAATGATATTTCCAGCGTTCTTAGCTCTTGTAAATCCCGTCTCCACCATTGCAAACCCTGCTTGCATGAAGAAAACAAATGCTGCAGCAATCAAAACCCAAATTGTATCAATAGCAATACTATAATCCATAATAATCACTCCTAATATATTTTGTTTTGCTGCTTCCGAATGCATTATTCTCCTTTCTTTTTAAACGATTGGATAATATTAGCTAATAACTAATATTTATGCGAATCCAATTGCGCTTGTTTGATTATGAAGTAATTGTAACATATGACTTAATGTTTGTAAATATCCAAATTGAAATTAGATATAATGAAAACGTTTACACACCAAAAACCTTATAAACACTGGTAAAACAGCGTTTTCCTTTGTTTGAGATAACAGAGGTGATTCGATAAGTCGAACAATAAAGAAAAAAATACGAATAGTGTTAAGTTAAACATGTCGTTGGTTGGGAGATTAAATATGCACTAATGTGTATACGTGATCTCGAGATGTTAAAATTATTAAATAGAAGAAATAGAGGAACTGTGATATAATATTTTGAATATAAATAGAGGTAAGAAATTTGGATAATATTTTAGATAGTATAAATAATGTAGAAGATATAAAGAAACTAAAAACAAATGAACTTGAAAAGCTCTCTAGTGAAATTAGAGAGTTTTTAATAGATTCTGTTTCAAAAACAGGTGGTCACCTTGCTTCAAATCTTGGTGTAGTAGAACTTACGCTTGCTCTTCATTACGTATTTGATTCACCGGAGGATAAGCTGATATGGGATGTAGGACATCAAAGTTATGTTCACAAGATGCTGACTGGAAGAAAAGATAAGATGGGTACAATAAGACAGTTTGGAGGATTAAGTGGGTTTCCTAAAAGATCTGAAAGCGAGCATGATGTCTTTGAAACAGGACACAGCAGTACATCCATATCTGCAGCTCTTGGTTTTGTAAATGCCAGGGACATAAAAGGCGACGATTACAGTGTTGTTTCAATTATTGGAGACGGAGCACTGACAGGTGGTATGGCTCTTGAAGCAATAAATAATGCAGGAAGAAACAAGAGTAATTTGATTGTTATACTCAATGACAATGAAATGTCCATATCAAAGAATGTTGGAAGCATTTCTTCATATCTTAACAGGGTTAGGACAGGAACAGCATACTATACAGCTAAAAAGGGAATTGAAACTATCATATCAAAAATTCCGGTTGTTGGAAATGCAGTAGTCAGATTCATTCGAAAAACCAAGGAATCCTTGAAGATGTTTCTGGTAAACGGTGGAATGTTGTTTGAAGAATTTGGATTTAGATATATAGGTCCTATTGACGGACACAATATAGATGATCTTATTGATG
>NZ_CEZJXU010000049.1:0-4605 GCF_983023055.1 Dethiosulfatibacter sp.
GACTTGAATCCAAATGTTGGCCCAAGAATTGCTGGAAAACCTGATTCCTTTATTTTATCCTTGATAAGATGACCCTCGGTGCAGTGATCCAAAGTCATGTTCAATCCGTATTCCTTTGCAATTCTAATAGCAGTCATTATATCATCAGCTCTGTGTACATGGGCCTTCAAGGGGATTTCACCCTTGATGACAGGTATCATATTTTCCATTTTTTCATCATATGAAGGTTTTTTCAAAATATCATCACCTGCAGCGACTTGTCTTGAATAATAGTCATGAGCCTGGTTAATTGTAGTTCTTAAAGTAGAAGCTATCCCCATTCTTGTGAAAGGAGGTTTACCTTCCTGTCCAAAATATTTCTTTGGATTTTCTCCAAAAGCACATTTCATGGCTGATGGATTTTTTATGATCATATCGTCTATTATATTTCCATTAATCTTAATTGTTAAAAATTGGCCTCCTATTACATTGGTACTGCCGGGACCTGTCGAAACTGTAGTGACTCCACCCTTCAAAGCTTCCTTGAATGCAATGTCTTCAGGATTGATGCCGTCAATTGCCCTAAGTTCCGGAGTTACAGGACTGCTCATTTCATTTCCGTCAGCACCTTCTATTCCTATTCCTTCCTCCCACATTCCAATATGAGAATGTGCATCTATGAGACCTGGAGTTATATACATTCCTTCACAATTTTCAAAGCATTCACTATCAATGCAATCGTCAATTTTTTTAATTTTACCTTCGGATATTTCAATGTCTTTCTTAACAAATCCATTTTCTTCCAAAAGGAAAACTTTAGCGCCTCTTAATATCATTATTCTACCTCACCTAAAAAATCCAGAAGATTTTTACCAAGTATTTTTTCTATAGTTTCTTCCGAATAGTTTCTATTTATCAGTTCCTCAATGATACAAGGAATCTCCTTATATCCATCAATACAATCAAAGGGTTTCCTCGGAAGATTAACCAGTTCTTCTTCAGGTATGTATCTCAAAATAATATTATTGAAATCAAACCCAAATCCCAAGCAATCTTCTCCTCCTACTTTCAATACATGATCTATATGATCACAGTATCCTATGACATTATCATTTGAACCATCCTCAGACACTGTAAAATTCATTCCATTTATTCCAATAAATCCTCTATTATCTGAAATTGTTTTTATCTGATCGTCGGAGATGTTTCTCATTGTATTGTTCAATGACCTGGCATTTGTATGGGATACCATTATCTTTCCATTAAAAAATTCAATGGAATCACTAAATCCTTCATCATTAATATGGCTCAAATCAAGGAACATCTTATGATTTTCAATTTTATCAAGCAATTCCAACCCAAATGAAGATAGTCCACTTCTTTTGCCAATTCTCTTTTCTACAAAATCAGATCCATCGGCCGCATTGTTTCTTCTACTCCAGCAAAGACCCACGCCTCTTACTCCAAGCCTTTTAAATACGTTAAGCAGTTCAAGGTCATTATACAGAGGCTCAACTCCCTCAAATGAGAGCATGATGGCTATTTTACCGTTTTTATATGCAGCTTCCACATCGCTCTTGCCAAGGCAGAATTCAAAATGTTCAGACTCCTCTATATCCTCCAAGAGAGCTTCGACCTGCATAAGCGCTCTTCTTAGTACCATTTCCGGAATATACTTAGTTTCTATAAAAATCGAAGATATGACGAGGTTTAATCCACCATCCAACATATCCTGATAATAGTCTCTTTCAAGAATATTCCTTCCTCCATATGACCTTTTTCTAACTATGTCATATGCAAGATCCAAATGCGCATCGGCAATAAAACAACTTCTCTTAATAGATTTAACTTTATTCTTTATATCTATATTCTTCATCAATAATATTCACCAGAATCCTTAATTATTTCATATCTTCTGTCAAAAATTTCAATTATCTTGCCATCCAGCCTATATACCAACTCGGAAACAATGATATTTATGAAAAATATCGGTGCTATCATAGAGTTCATCAATAGGTCAGTTTTCGTATGACATAAAAAATGCATCTTACTGTGTTTACATACCGGACAGGACAAATCATCGGTTATCAATATAACTTCTACTCCCAGTTCTCCAGCAAGGTCTACAGCTCTTTCAACAGCCTTGCTGTATCTGTAAAAATCAAAGACTATGAGTATATCACCCTTTTTCATATGCATGAGCTGTACATCAAAATCAATTGAATCCCTTCTTATTTCCCTTGAGTCAAATCCCAAATGATTAAGCCTGAAATTCAGTACTCCAGACAAATATGACGACACATCCCAACCCATGGTGAATATTCTTCTCTCACTCAATATAAGCTCTATTAATTCATTGAATTTTACATCATCAATATTTAAAAGTGTATGCGATATGTTTTCAAACTCTTTGTTTTGAGTTTTTTCAAGACACATAATATAGTCCGATTCATACAGCTGCTTCATTCTGTCTGCAGGGGAAGAGTCAAGTATCTGCTCTTCCTGAAGTGTCTTTTTAAATTGGGAATAACCGTTAAATCCAAGATTTTTGGCAAATCTCATCAAGGAGGTTTTAGACATATCAAGCTCTTCCGATACTTCGTTGATTGACTTTAAAGAAACAGCAAGAACATTCTTCATTATATATTGATATATCTTTTTCTCACCTTCGGTCATTTTCTCATATTTCTGACCCATTTGTTCCATTATATTCATTCCAAACCTCCTTGATCTATTAAGTGACAGGCAACACAATGACCGTTTTCAACTTCTTTTAGTTCAGGCATTATTTTCCTGCATATATCTTTTACATATGGACATCTTGTATTAAACCTGCATCCTACAGGAGGATTAATCGGCAACGGCAAATCTCCTTCAAGAATCTGTCGTTTGTTCCTGTGATTGGGATCAAAGGAAGGGACTGCTGAAATCAACGCTTTTGAATAAGGGTGCATGGTATTGTTATATATGTCATACGATGTTCCCTTTTCAACAATCTTTCCCAGATACATTACACATACTTCATCACAAAAATTCCTCACTACACTCAAATCATGTGATATAAATAGATAGGTCAAAGAAAACTCCCTTTTCAACTTCAACATCAAATTCAAAATCTGTGACTGTATAGATACATCCAGTGCTGCTGTAGGTTCATCACATATTATGAATTTAGGATTCAATGAAAGCGCTCTTGCAATTCCTATCCTCTGTCTTTGTCCTCCAGAGAACTGATGTGGAAACTTGGAAATCTGTTCCTTACCTAATCCGCAAAGCTCAATCAATTCTTCAACTCTTCTCCTTGCTTCGCTACGGCTTGCATTTTCATGTTTTCTTATACCTTCAGATACTATTTTCTCTATATTCATTCTAGGATCAAGACATGCATAGGGATCTTGAAAAATTATCTGCATATCTTTACGCAAAGATAGCATCTCATTTTTACTTATTTGCTTGCCTTCACTAGTATCATAAATAGTCTTACCATCAAAAATTACTTTTCCTTCTGTCGGCTCCAATAAATTAAGTATGGTTCTTGCCGCAGTGGATTTTCCACATCCGGACTCTCCAACAAGTCCCATTGTAGTTCCTTTTCTAATATTAAAGCTTATTCCATCTACAGCCTTCACGCTACCCTTATTCCTTCCAAAAGAACCTGTAACAGGAAAATGCTGTTTTAAGTTTTCAACCTTAACCATGTAATCATTCATAAATCAATCATCTCCATTTTTATCAATAATTGCATTATCGCCGTTATAAATCCAGCATCTTATTTTCCTGCCGTCGACACCTTCATAAAGATCCGGCATACTGTTTTTACAAATTTCCATCTTACAATCACATCTGTCGTAAAAAGCACATCCCTTGGGCATGTTCATAAAGCTTGGAACCCTGCCTTTAATATAATAAAATCCATCCTCTTCGGAATAATTGTCAGGTCTGGCTTTAATCAGGCCTATTGTATAAGGATGTTTGGGATTGTTAAGAATATCATTAACCGAACCTTCTTCAACAATTTTACCAAAATACATTATTGCTACATCATCAGCCATTTCAGCAATAACTCCAAGATCATGTGTAATAAACATAATCGATGTACCAAGATTCTCTGTCAATTCCTTCATAAGATTAAGTATCTGAGCTTGAATAGTCACATCCAACGCTGTTGTAGGTTCATCCGCTATAAGAAGTTCCGGGTTGCATGAAAGGGCTATCGCTATCATAACTCTCTGTCTCATACCACCTGACAGATGATGTGGATATTCATCAATTACTTTTTCAGGTCTTGGTATTTTCACCAGTTTAAGCATTTCGATTATTTTATCTCTCTTTACCTTGCCCGTAAGTCCCTGATGTATCTCCAAAGATTCTCCTATCTGATATCCAATGGTGAAAACAGGATTAAGACTTGTCATGGGTTCCTGGAAAATCATCGCTATGCTATTTCCTCTGATTTTTCTCATTTCATCATCTTTAAGCTTCAGAATTGATTTTTCCTTAAATACTATATCCCCTGAAGCAATATATCCATTTGGTTTGGGTACCAGATTCATAATGGCCAGGCTGGTAATACTTTTCCCACTTCCGGATTCTCCTGCTATTCCAAGAATCTTTCCTTTTCTTATT
>NZ_CEZJXU010000049.1:4615-7491 GCF_983023055.1 Dethiosulfatibacter sp.
CAACACCATCAACTGCCTTAACAAGACCTTCATGGGTATTAAAATATACTCTTAAATCATCTACTTTCAATAAATCATCAGTCATTTCACACCTCTAGACCTTTAATTTTGGATCCAAGGCATCCCTCAGTCCATCACCTAAAAAATTAATTGACAATACAGTCAACAAAACCATGGTTCCAGGCGGCATCCACATCCACCATTTACTCTTGAGTATTCTCATGCTTTGTGCAGCTGAAAGCATGTTTCCCCAGCTAGGTATTGTAGGTTTAACACCCATACCCAGAAAACTAAGGGACGCTTCCGTCAATATTCCATTGGCAATAGCCAAAGTTGCATAAACCAAAACCGGAGCCATAACATTTGGCAATATATGATTTTTGATTATCTCCCATGGATTCAAACCGAAAGCTTTTGCGGCTTCAATATATTCTCTTTCCTTCAGGGAAAGTACTTCCGCTCTTACAATTCTCGCTACTCTTGTCCAATATAAAACTCCAACAATGATTATTATATTATTCATGCTTGGACCTAAAACTGCAGCCATTGCTATAGCAATAATAAAAAACGGAAAGCACATTATAATGTCCACTACACGCATTATAATGGAATCTACTATTCCACCAAAATAACCTGCGATGGCTCCCAATGAAACTCCAATAGTTATCTGCATTATACTTGCAACTATTCCTACCGTCAAAGAAACCCTTCCTCCGAAAAGAATTCTGGAAAGAACATCTCTTCCAAGATCATCAGTTCCCAGTAAATGTTCGGATGATGGCGGTTCTTCAATATTGTCCAGATCAATTTCATCTATTTCATATGGTGCAATTAATGGAGCAAGAATTGAAGCCACTATGAATAATGACAATATTATAATTGACAGTAAAGCCAATTTATTTTTCTTCAGTTTCATCCATACAATATCTCCTGGAGAAACCACATTGATTTTTTCCATGAATTACACCTCCTAATTTCTTCTTATTCTCGGATCTGCTACTGCATAAAGTATGTCAGCCAAGAAATTCGAACCCAGTATTATGACTGCCAGTAAAAGCATTATGCCCATTATAAGAGGATAATCCCTTCCAATTATGGCATTATAATTTATTCTTCCAATTCCAGGCCATACAAATATTGTTTCAGTAAGAACCGCTCCCGAAAACAAAAACGGTATCTGCATCGTTATTATTGTTATTATTGAAATAAGTGCATTTCTGAATGCATGCCTGTATATTACATATTTTTCCTTTACTCCCTTGGCTCTTGCAGTCCTTATATAATCCTGGTCTATAACTTCTATCATTGAAGACCTGGTATATCTCATCAAGGTAGCCGTCTGAAGAAGGGCTAAAACCAAGGCTGGCAAAACCAAATGTCTTAAAATATCCAAATACCTGCTCATTCCCGATAGATTTTTCCCTATGGATATCATACCCGACACAGGGAATATCGCCATATCATATGCAAACCATTTAATCAACAAAAGGCCGAAAAAAAACGCCGGTATTGATAACCCCAGAAAAGAGAACACAGTAACAATATAATCTGTTATTGAATTCTTCCTTGTGGCAGATACAATTCCTGCAGGTATTGCTATGGCAATACTTAAAATCATGGATACAACTCCAAGAAGTATTGTGTTTGGTAAATACTCCATGATGACCATAGAAACAGGTTTTTTGAATTTAATCGAAAATCCAAGATCTCCTGTTAAAGCTCTCCCTACCCACTTAAAATACTGAATATGTATGGGATCATAAAATCCTATTTTTTCAAGCATTTCTTCACGCACTTCAGAGGATACCGAAGGATCCATTGACTGCAATAGCGGATCGCCAGGTGCCAAATGTATCAAAACAAATATGACCACCGTCACTCCTACGAGCACAATCAAAGCCTGCAACAGTCTTTTTATAGTATAATTGAACATTCTTTTCTCCTTAATAAAATATTTAGGGAGAGAATACTCTCTCCCCAAACACAGATTATTATTATTATTATTCTTCTATTATCCAATTTTCAAAATCATAGTAATCCAAGTATGTAGCTGGATTAAAGTTTTTAAGATTAGGATTATACGCTTTCACAACGCTTGGAGAATACAGATATACCTGAGGAGCTTCTTCATTTACTATCTTGCAAAATTCCGTATAAGCTTTAGTTCTATCTGCAATTTCAAGAGAAGCCAATCCTTCCATAATGTATTTGTCTGCATCTTCATTTCTAAATCCTACAATATTCCAAGCTGCATTTCCAATTTCATCAGATGCTGCATCAGAATGCCAAATAGGTTTTGGATCCGGATCCAGTGATAAAGAACTACCAAGCAAGTACAAATCAAAATCATGATTCGACATAACTTCGTCAAGTAAAGCACCAAACTCCATGTTTCTCAATTCCAGTTCAATACCGATGTCCTTAAGGTATTTTTGAATAACAGGTGCCGATTGTTCTCTTGTTTTGTTTCCTATAGGGTATTTCAATGTAAGCGTTAGTTTGTTATTGTCTGCATCTTCTATCCATCCATCACCATCTCTGTCTTCATATCCAGCTTCCTTCAACAGTTCCACAGCCTTTTCAGGATTAAATTCATAGTTATTCAAACCTTCATCAGCATAAGCCCATCCAGTAGGTACAAGTGGCGCATTAAGTACAATACCATTTCCACTCATTAACTTATCAACAATTGCATTTCTATCAATAGCATAGAATATTGCCTGTCTTACATTCTTATCCTGGAATCTTTCTTGTCTCAAGTTAAAGCCCATATACTGATATGATTTACCTGCATATGAAACAATCTTAATTCCAGCTGCTTCAAGCTCTGCAAGATCTTCAGCCTTTAACGAAGAAATATCTGCAACATCTATATC
>NZ_CEZJXU010000049.1:7501-9038 GCF_983023055.1 Dethiosulfatibacter sp.
GACAGGCCGTATCCTGATTTGCTACCTTGAAAATAAATGTGTCTATCTTTGCTTTTCCACCAAAGAAATCTCCAAATGCTTCTAACTCCACATATTGTCCTGGTACAAACTCTTTAATCTTATATGCTCCTGTACCTATAGGATTATTAAGAGCTTCTGCACTTTCCTTCCAATCTTTAACAGGTATGCTTTCCCATATATGCTTTGGTATTATTCCCCTATCTGCACCAATTCTTACTAGTCCTGGAGCAAATACTTCTGTAAATTCAAAGCTTACAGTATATTCATTTACAAGCTTGATACCTGCAACATCATCAGCAGTACCTTCATGGAATTCCTTGGCACCAACTATCTTTTCTACTTCGCCGTATCTCGGACCAGTATAGTCAGGATTCGCCATTGATTTAAATGTAAACACAACATCCTCAGCTGTAAATGGAGTGCCGTCATGCCATTTAACGTCATCTCTAAGCTCAAAAGTAAGTGTCAGATTATCATCAGATACTGAATAACTTTTCGCCAATGACGGTACCAAATTCAAGTTTTCATCCATTTTAAACAATTTAGAATAAACCAACTCTATTACAGCCGCATCATATTCTTCATCATACAACACTGGATTGAATACTCCAGTAGGTGAACTCCATAATGCATAAATCAAACTGCTTTTTTCCACTGCCGGTTCTACTGCCTCTTGTGGTTCCTCGCTTTCTGTCTGACTTCCGTTGCTTCCACATCCACTAAGTAGAACCATTGACAACATCATACATACCAAAATCATGCTAATAAATTTCTTCATATTTCCCTCCGTTGTAATTTTAGTAACATTTAATATAGTTAATGTAACTTAATTACCATAATATATTATTATTCTTAACTTGTCAATATATACAAAATAAAAATCAACCAGCTTTGGAAACTGATTGATTAAGGTTTTTTAATTGATACCGGCAACATTCAGATAATCTTTACTCAACATTTAATCCAATAAACATATTAAAGGATCTATCCAGCAGGGTCAATCCCATCTCGTGGTTTGCCTCGTTCTTGGGAAGAAAATTCTTACCGTCGCCTTTCAGAATTCCCATACAATTTGCAAATCTAACACCTTCAAAAGCCCAATCAGATATACTGTTTACATCAGCGAAATCAGGATTCCATTCTGCATTGCAGATATCCTTGTCATCGCCACACATTGCCCTGTATGTGTTTTGTATCATAACCGCCATCATTTCCCTTGTTATAGTGGATTCCGGATCAAACATGGTATCCGATATTCCATTGACTATGCCCAGAGCATTTGCCTTTAATATGCTCTTTTGCGTTCTAGATTCAAGGTTGTATAAATCCCCAAAGTCTTTTGATTTTGTAGGATTATACTCAACTGCAGTTGCATTGTCTATTGCATATGAATCATATAGCTGAACAAGCATTTCACAGAATTCCGCCCTAGTTAAAACAGCCCCGGGCTCATAAAGGAGTTCATCCAAAAGATCATCAGTAATAAGGTCATTCTCATCTATATTTTTTACATTAT
>NZ_CEZJXU010000050.1:0-8953 GCF_983023055.1 Dethiosulfatibacter sp.
ATTGCTCCTATTCCACCTCTCCAGATTATAAGTCCCATTGAAATGCTTGAAAGGGCTAGGATTATGGGTAGAAATACTGCTGAAAAGATCGCAGCCTTTATTGACGAAGATCTCATCTCACCAGTAAGGGACGTGAACTCTTCAAGGTTCTTTTCCTCTCCAACCAGTACCTTCGTAGTGACGGCACCTGAAATACCTTCGCTGAAGGACCCTGTAATCTTTGAATTTATCTTTCTTACTATCCTGTAAGAGCCCAGTATCTTTTTCTGAAAATATATGCTGAACACTGCCATTACTGGGATAACAGACATAGTTATAAGAGCAAGCTTCCAATTGAATACAAACATGAAGGCTGCAATTATTATCATAAATGACATTCCCCATACTATGTCCACTATTCCCCAGGAGATGATTTCACCAAGCCTCTTCACATCAGAGGTCATCCTTGCCATTATCCATCCTGCAGGAGTCTTGTCATAGTATGAAAATGACAAGAGCTGAAGCTTTTCAAAGGCTTCCTCCCTTATATCGTAGGTAAGATTCATCTCGATTTTTCCTGCAATTGCTATGAATATGAAAATATTGATGGCCTGCCACACCATCAATAGTGCAAACTTGAAAATGAAGTTTCCTATGCCCTCAAAGTTGCCGGGAACTATATAATCATCTATGATGGTTCTCGTCATCTGTGGAAAAATGGAATCAGCAAGGGCAACATTCACCATGAAGAAAAACAAGAGACCCGTAAGCTTCTTGTATCTTAATAAATACCTGGCCATCTTCTTCCATATTTTAATATCAAGCTTCTTAGAATAATCCTTCTCTTCAAATCCAGTAGACATGTGGTCACCTCCTTAAATACTCTTTTATTACCAGTCATTGCGTCAAATATCAATTAAATGCTACAATTTGCAGGGAACAGTTATATGATTTTCATGAGCATACCTCAATAGATATTCGACTCCATTTGCATCTTCCAAATCATACTATAATATCCCCCAAGTTCCATAAGCTCCTCATGGCTTCCCATTTCCTCCACCTTTCCGTCTTCAAGTATTATAATCTTGTCCGCATCATATACGGATGCAATCCTGTGGGATATTATAAAGGTAGTGATTCCCTTACGTCTCTTGAAAAGTTCATTTCTTATTGCTATATCCGTCTCCGTATCAACTGCACTCAGTGAATCATCGAAAACAAGAACTGGATAATCGTTGATTAGTGTTCTAGCAATAGCCACTCTCTGCTTCTGTCCTCCTGAAAGTGTAACTCCTTTTTCACCAACTATGGTTTCATAACCCTTGTCAAATTCCTTGATTACATCATGGACAGATGCAACCTTTGCTGCGTTGAATACAGCCTTTTTCGACTTTGAACAGTCGAAGTTTATATTTTCTATTATAGTTTTTGAAAAGAGAAAGGGCTCCTGTAGAACAAGACCTATGTTTTTCCTCAGCCATTTCTTTTCTATGTTTTCTATCTCCACACCGTCGATTAGTATCCTGCCTCCGTCCTTGTCGTAAAGCCTTGCCAATAAATGTACCAAGGATGATTTACCAGAACCTGTCTTCCCCATTACTGCAACGGTTTCTCCCTTTTTAGCTGTAAAGGATACATCATCAAGAACCTTCCTGGATCTATCGTCTGGATATGAAAAACTAACATTTTCAAATACTATTTCACCCTTCACCTCAGGCTTGGTTTCTCTTGCTTTCAATGTTTCCTTTTCAACATCAAGAATTTCCTGAATCCTCTCAGCTGAAACCATTGCCTTTCCAAGATCTGCAAGTATCCTTCCCAACTGTCTTATGGGCCATAAGAGCCTATATTCATAATTAATGAAAACTATTATTGTTCCAAGTGTGATTTCACCAATATTTGCATGATATGCTCCTGCTACCAAGACCAGACCTATTGATATAAAACACAGAAAATCTGATATTCCCCAATAGTATGCCAAATAAATTATCATCTTGTAAGTCTTGTCTGCATATTTCCTGTTTTTCTCCCTGAACTTGTCAATTTCATACTTTTCTCTTGCAAAGGCCCTTACTACTCTTGTACCGTTCAGATTTTCCTGTATTACCGAAGACATTTCAGCCTCGGTCTCGTCTGAAACCTTAAAGGCCTTCTGAACCACATTGAAAAATATAAGAGCAAACAGAAAAATAAAAGGAGTCATAACCATGGCTGCCACAGTCATCTTAGGGCTGAGACCCAACATGAAATAAAGTGCTATGGATACCATAAATATAGCTCGTCCCACTTCCATTAATTGTACTGACAAAAATCTCCTTATGGTCTCAACATCTGAGGTTGACCTCTGAATAAGATCCCCTGTATCTGAGTTTTTATGATAATCGTAGGGAAGATGCTGAATATGGTCGTATAACTCTTCCCTGATATTTTTTGCTATGTTTTCTGAAGCTACTGCAGATTCCTTTCTAGCCCTGAAAAGAAATACCCCTTGAAGCCCCGTCAATGCTACAACAGCCAGTCCGCCAATCCAAATTTTGTCTCCGACAGAATCCATTCCTCCAAATAACTCCACCATCCAGTTGATCATCCTGTTTCCAATTGGAAGATTTCCGATGAATGAATCCACCACTGTCTGAATCACCACAGGAATGAACAGAGAAAAGGCAACACCTATTCCCATGGCCAACATGGATAGCACATATCTTCTTCTATTGTTTTTCATGAATTTCCAAAGTATTTTTAATTTTTCCATAACCTCTGTCTTCTCCACATATCTATCTTAATATGCATATATGTCTGTACATCAAGATACAAAAGCCGCAGAATGTCTTATACATACCTGCGGCTGCCTTTGTTTCCTATACAAATAGAATATGCGCTTTTGCTAACTCAGTCAACAGCAAATGGCTAAAATAAATCCAAAACCTTGTATCTTCGTTTTTCTATCCAATTCTTCTCCCGTAAGAATGTCTTCATATCCACTACCGGGAAGTTTGAATACCCTGTCTTCTCCTGACCTGTTTATAGCAACAACAATGGTTTCACTACCCAATGTTCTAGTAAAACTAAACAAATCACCCTTACAGGCATAAGGCTTCCAAGCGCCTCTTTTCAACACCTCGGAGCCTTCCCTAAACTTGAAGATTTTCCTGTACCAGGACAGTAGCTCTTCATTTTCACGACCCCATGGATATGTTCCCCTGCAATATGGATCGCTGTACCCTTCCATTCCTGCTTCATCGCCGTAGTATATACATGGCACTCCGGGAAATGTAGCCTGAACAAGGGACAATAGCTTCAGTCTTTTCACAGCAAAACTACGCTGTTCTTCCGACAGCACATATCCGTATCTTGTATCCTCGTCAAGGGACCTTTCATCCGGTGAATCCCCAAGAAAGGTCAGTGCTCTAACTGTATCATGGGTTCCTATAAGATTCATGCATGAGTAGAAATACTTACTTGGATAATTCTCATAAATTGACATAATCCTCTTAAGGGCTGTCTCTCCGTCAACATAACCTGCGACAAAACCTGTAAAGGTTGTTCTAAAGGGATAGTTCATTACGGAATCCAGCTCGTCTCCGTAGAAGTACTTCCTCAACTTGTTGTAGCTTTCCTTGTTTGACGCATCCTCCCAAACTTCTCCCAGTACTATGCTGTCCTTATCCTCTTTTAGTGTTTCAGACTTCAGTATCTGTATGAATTCATCGGGAAGCTCGTCTGCAACGTCAAGACGCCATCCCTTGACTCCCTTTCTCATCCACTGCTTCACTATGCTGTTTTCTCCCCTGAGTATATAGTCAAGGTATGATGGATCCATCTCCTCCACATTGGGAAGGCTCTTGTTTCCCCACCAGCTTTCATATTCATTGGGATAATCCTTGAACCTGAACCAGTCAAAGTATTCAGAATCCTTTGACTGGAATGCTCCAGTGTTTTCATATCTGCCAAACCTGTTGAAATACTTGCTGTCCATTCCCACATGGCTGAATACTCCGTCCAGGATTATGCTTATATCGTTCTTTTTGCATTCCTCAACAAGTTCCTCGAAATCCTCATCCTTGCCGTATCCGAAATCAAGCTTTTCATAGTCACCTGTATCGTATTTGTGGTTGCTGTTTGCTTCGAATATTGGATTGAAATAAAGTATGGATACACCCAGATTCCTCAGGTAAGGTATCTTTTCAATGACTCCCCTGAGATTGCCTCCGTAGACATCCCAAAAACGTACGTCTCCGCTGTCGTCCTTGATATACCTATTTTTATCATTCCAGTCCTCGTATTTGACAAAACCCTTCCTTCCAGCGTACAGGTTTTCATCACCGCCTATGCTGAACCTGTCCACATAAATCTGGTACATTATTCCTTCCTTGTACCACTTGGGGACTCTAATATTTCTTGAAGCAACAGTAATCTGATAGGGTACTGGATTCTCATAGTAAAGACAACACTCTCCACCAAGTTTTTCCCTGCAGTTGCCTATATAATAGGTTGCATCACCTTCTGTAATGGCGAAATAGTAGTAGATGAGGCAGGGGTAGTTGGGAGCAACTAATTCAGCCTTGTACACAATATAGTCGCCTTCTTCCCTCTCCGCTTCCATGACATATTCAACATCAACGCCCCTTATCATTACAGCTATTGTATAGCCAAGATCATGGTTTTTTTCAACCTTCAGCCTTATATCTATTTGTTCACCTGTTCCAACCGCACCGAAGGGCGATTTGTATTCCTCATCATGTGAGTTGTAAAATATTTTCATCTTCCTGCCTGATCATCGTATTTTTGTAAACTTCCTTATATTTCTTAGCGGAAGCCTTCCAGTCGTACTTACATTTGAATGTATTGGCCACAAGCTTCTTCCATGAATCGCTGTCGTTTTTATAAAGGTCAACTGCCTTTTCTATTTCAAAAAGCATTTCATGGGCGTTGTAGTCATTAAACTTGAATCCGTTTCCAGTATTTGCCACTTCATCGTATTCAAATATGGTATCTCCAAGTCCTCCAGTATTCCTTACAATAGGTACTGTACCGTATTTAAGGGCAATTATCTGGTTTAACCCGCATGGTTCAACCCTTGAAGGCATGAGCATAATATCACTTCCTGCATATATCCTTGAAGCAGCCTTTGAATCAAACATTATCCTTGCTGAAACCTTTCCAGGATACTGACTTTCAAGATATCTGAAATAATCCTCGTACATGGCATCACCCGTACCCAAAAGAACTAGATTAACATCACGTTCCATTATTTCCTTGCCAACAGCCATTACCAAATCTATACCCTTAAGCTCGTCAAGCCTTGTAATCATTCCTATTACAGGTCTGTTCTCATCGTAATCAAGTTTAAGTTCTTCCAGAAGTTTTTCCTTATTTTCAAGCTTCTTGTTATACGACCTGGTATAGTTGGCATACAGATTCTTGTCCTTTGCAGGATTTTGTACATCATAGTCTATTCCATTAATTATACCTGTCATCTTGTGCCTGTTTACACTTATTATACCTTCCAAACCTTCTCCAAAATATTCGTATTCCAGTTCCTTGGCATATGATGGAGACACTGTAGTAATCCAGTCTGCATTGTAAATACCCGACTTCATGATGTTTATGGCTTCATTGAATTCAAAATCCAAATTTATTTCCTCAGGCTTCAAATTAAGAATTTCATAAAGGATTTCACGTCCGTAAATCCCCTGATACTTGATATTGTGTATTGTAAGTACAGTTCTCATGTCTGTATAGTGAGGCCTGTAGTGTGTATTAGTCAAGTATGGTATTATAGCTGTATGCCAGTCGTTACAGTGCATTACATCTGGAATATAATCTATATAGGGTAGCATTTCTAGGACTGCCTTTGAGTAGAAAAGAAATCTTTCGCCATCGTCGAAATATCCATAGATTCCACTCCTGTTAAAATAATAATCATTTCCCAGGAAATAATGAACTATTCCGTCGTTTTCAAGACTAAAGATTTCACATTTCTGCGTTCTCCAGTTAAGACCTACATCAAACTCATGGACCTTCTTCATCTTTTTTCTGTATTTTTCCGGTATATCGGAATATAGTGGCATAACCACTCTTACATCAGTATTTTTATCCTTAAGTGCCTTAGGCAAAGATCCCGCTACATCAGCCAATCCCCCAGTTTTTATAAATGGCACGCATTCAGACGTTGCAAATAAAATTTTCATTTTTACCCTCCTAGTTTTAATCAAAAGCTATAGTTGAGTTTATTCATGAAATAGTATGTGTATCGATGCTTCAACGGTACACTGGATATCGAATGGATAAGTACGAAACTTGCCTTTGATTAAAACATCCTTTTAAGTTTCAATGCAAAAATATTTAGTTGAGTCAATGTATGATAACAGTATATAGATGCTTCAACTGTATACTGTTGTCATACATTGTTACGAAACTTATTTTTGCATTAAACATCCTTTTTCCCTAGCAAAAGCTATAGTTGAGTTTACATCTATTTCTTATAAAACAAGATCCTTTTCAATTACCAACGGCTTGCTTTCAGTACCAACTAATATCTTGCTGTTTGTTATTTCAACATATTTATCAAGTACTGCATTAACAACTACAGCATCGCTTCCAATTTTGCATTTCTGCATGATGATGCAATTCTTAATTCTTGCTCCCTGTTCAATAACAACACCTCTTGAAACTATGCTGTTTTCGACAGTACCATATATCTTGGCCCCACTGGCTATAAGGGAATTTTTCACTCTGGACTGGGAACTATATTTCGTTGGATGGTTGTCCTTTGACTTCGCATGGACTCTATCCTCGCCAAAAAAGAGTCTTTTCCTTGTTTCAACATTGAGAAGATCCATGGAACAGTCGAAATAAGAATTTATGGAATTGATTATCCTAATATAACCCTCATAGCCATACCCTATAACCTTAAAAGTATCGAGATTTTTCGTTATTACATCAAGAAGGTCTATGGCACCGCTTTTCTGTGCATTGTCCAGAATCTCCATAAATGTCTTCTTGTTGATTATTATCATATCCATGAATATATTCTGGCATTTGTCCCTGTTTTCCCCACAGTATAATATGTCTTTAATTTCTTTTCCATCTTCATCATTGGTACAAAGTGCTATTTCCTTATTGTATATTTCACCTTCATAGTCTTTCTTGTATATCATTGTAATATCCGCTTCATTGTCAATATGATAGTCAACTGCCTTTTTCATGTCCATGTTACTGACAATATTACATCCGCTAATTACAAAATATTCCGTTGTTGAAGGAATCTTCTTGAAAAAGGATATATTGTCTAAAAAATCCTGAAGGTTTATCCTTGTTATTTGTCCAATTTTAACATTCTTTCCTCCGTGTAGTATTGACAGGTCGTTGCTTTTGCTACTAAGACTCCAGTTTTCACCTGAACCAAGGTGATCAACCAGGGATCTGTATTTGTACGATCCAATTACTCCCAGCTTGCTTATTCCGGAATTTATCATACTTGACAGTGTAAAGTCTATAAGCCTGTATTTTCCACCTATTGGAATTGTATGTATGCTTCTGCTTACTAGCATCTTGTCCAGATCTTTCTGATTTGGACTATTTATTATTACGCCTACGGTATTTTTCATTTTGCCTCCTATGCTATTACAGTTATTTCGTCGTCTTCAACACTGCCTATTCTGCTGCCGCTTGTTACTATCATATTTTCGCCTATTATGGCCCTTTCTACTACGGCACCTTCTTCAATCACTGCATTATTGAAAATTATTGAATCCCTTACTATTGAATTTTTTCCTATTTTCACATTGTATGAAAGGACCGTATTCTTAACATAACCATCAACTGTACATCCATCACAGACAAGACTATTGTTGACATCTGCTCCTTCTCCCATGTAATGTGGTCTCCAGTTTTCGTTGTTTGAATATACCCGAAGGTCGCTTGAGAACAGATCAAACTCGGAAGTTTCCTCAAGAAGGTCCATATTGGCCTTGTAATAACTGTCTATTGTTCCAACATCCCTCCAGTAACCATTGTAGAGGTATGAATATATGTTTTTACCTTCATTGAGGAGCATTGGAATTACATTCTTTCCGAAATCATGATCGGAGTTTTCATTCTTTGCATCCTTTATTAGAGATTCTCTCAAAACACTCCACTTGAAGATGTAAATTCCCATTGAAGCCATATTATTCTTGGGATTTTCAGGTTTTTCATCAAATTCCACTATTCTCATGTTTTTATCTACATTGGTGATTCCAAATCTTGATGCTTCATCCCAGCCAACTTCCATTACTGCAATGGCAAGGTCCGCATCTTTCTTCTTTGCATAATTCAGCATAAGTGAATAGTCCATCTTGTATATATGGTCCCCTGAAAGTATAAGAACATACTCAGGATCATACATGTCTATGAATTCAAGATTCTGATAAATAGCATCTGCAGTTCCAAGATACCAGTTTCCCCCCTTTGTATCCATGTATGGCGGCAATATGCTAACACCCTGTCCTAACTTGTCAAGAGCCCAGGCTCTTCCATTTCCAATATATCTGTTAAGAAGCAAAGGCTTGTACTGCGTCAGTACCCCTACAGTATAAATGTCGGAATGGAAACAGTTACTTAGACTAAAGTCTATTATCCTGTACTTTCCTCCAAACATTACTCCAGGCTTAGCATTGTTCTTGGTAAGATTCTTAAGCCTGCTTCCCTGTCCACCTGCCAAAAGCATTGCAATACATTCATTTTTTCCCATAGTTACCTCCCAATTATTTGCTTATTTGTTCTTTGATTTTCCAAATTTCATTGTCGTATTCTTTTATAGTCCTGTCGCTTGAAAAATAACCCGATGTGGCGATATTTCTAAGGGACATCTCAAACCATCTATCAGTATCCCTGTACGCCTTTTCAACTTCCTTCTGTGCTTCAAGATATAATCTGAAGTCCTTCATTACGAAATAATTATCGTTGTGGAGTATTAAACTGTCGTAAATGT
>NZ_CEZJXU010000051.1:0-8878 GCF_983023055.1 Dethiosulfatibacter sp.
GCTATATGAAAGTACCCTATAATAAAAAATATATTCAAAATTTAAAATCAGGTGGAATGATTAATGATAATAATGCTTTGTCAGGTATTGCAAACCATGTCATAGAAAATATGGAAGAGGATTGTTGCTATATTATTGGAGCAGGAACAACTACAAGAAGAGTTACTACAGAGATGAATGTTGATTATACTTTGCTGGGTGTCGATGTTGTCTGTAAAGGTAAGTTGCTTCTAAAGGATGCCTGTGAAAGAGATTTGCTTGTAATATCAAAAGATCGCAAATGTAAAATAATTGTATCCCCAATTGGCGGGCAGGGTTTTTTGTTTGGAAGAGGCAATCAGCAAATCAGCAGTGATGTAATCATGAACGTCGGGAAAGACAATGTTTGTATAATAGCCACCCCAGAAAAAATGATGGCTTTGCTAGGTTCACCATTGTTAGTTGACACGGGAGATGAACAGATGGATGATTACTTGAAAGGGATTTATAAAGTAGTTGTTGGATACGACAATTTTTATGCATGGAAATGTGAATAGTTTCAATAAATATTCATATCGAACTAACGTTATTCTAGTTATATCACAAATATGGAGTAGTGATGCATTTTTTTTACTCCGTTAATTCTCGGTTTTCTATTGACACGAATCGTATAATATGGTATACCATTATTAGCACTCTTTGGATGAGAGTGCTAATAATTTTTATTTAAAGGGAGAGATTAATTTTGGCAAAAAAGAAATTCAAAGCAGAATCAAAAAGACTGCTGGATATGATGATCAATTCAATCTACACTCACAGAGAGATATTTTTAAGGGAACTTATTTCAAATTCTAGCGATGCAATAGATAAGATTTACTATAAGGCTCTTACTGATGAAAATCTGGAGTTTGACAAGAACAATTATTTCATTAAGATAGATATGGATAAGGAAAACAGGGTACTGAAGGTTTCAGATACTGGAATAGGAATGACAAAGGAAGGTCTTGAAAGCAATCTTGGTACCATAGCAAAGAGTGGATCCCTTGCATTCAAGAAGGAGAATAACCTGAAGGACGGACATGATATAATTGGACAGTTCGGAGTAGGATTCTATTCAGCATTTATGGTTTCAGATAGTGTTACTGTAATATCAAAGGCTCTTGGAGAAGAAACTGCTCACAAGTGGGAATCAAATGGTACTGCAGGATATACTATTGAGGAATGTGAAAAGGATTCAGTGGGAACTGAAATCATACTTAAGATAAAGGAAAGCACAGAGGATGACCAATTTGATGATTATCTGGAAGAATATAAAATTAAGTCAATCGTTAAGAAGTATTCAGACTTCGTAAGATATCCGATAAAGATGGAAACGTCTAGTACCAAGCTTAAGGAAGGTACAGAAGACGAATATGAGGACATCACCGAAGAGCAAACTGTAAACAGCATGGTTCCAATCTGGAGAAAGAACAAGAATGAGCTTACAGATGAAGACTATGGAAATTTTTATGAGGAAAAACGCTATGGATTTGACAAGCCATTGAAGCATCTCCACGTTAGTGTGGATGGAATGATTAGATACGATGCAATAATGTTCATACCAGGAAGCATACCTTTTGACTTCTATTCAAAGGAATATGAAAAGGGTCTTGAGCTTTATTCAAGCGGAATACTTATTATGGAGAAATGTCAGGATTTGTTGCCGGACTACTTCGGTTTTGTTAAGGGAATGGTTGATTCAGAGGATCTTTCACTTAATATTTCAAGAGAGCTTCTACAGCATGACAGACAGCTTAAGTTCATAGCAAAGAATATTAAGACAAAGATAAAGAACGAACTTGCATCCATGCTGAAGCATGATAGGGAAGATTACGAGATTTTCTATAATACCTTTGGTAGACAGCTTAAATATGGTATCTATGACAATTATGGAGCAGACAAGGATATTATCCAGGATCTAATAATGTTCTATTCTTCAAAGGAAAAGAAACTGGTAATTCTTGATGAATATATAGAAAGAATGCCGGAAGACCAAAAGTTCATATATTATGCAACTGGAGAATCCTACGATAGAATTGAAAAGCTTCCACAGACAGAGCTTGTAGCAGATAAGGGATTTGAGATTCTTTACTTTACAGAGGACATAGACGAGTTTGCTATTAGAATGCTCATGAACTACAAGGAAAAAGAGTTCAAGTCAGTATCAAGCAACGATCTTGGCCTTGAAACTGAAGAAGAAAAGAAGGAAACAGAAGCTGCAAATGAAGAAAACAAGGAAATGTTTGACCTTATGAAGGATATCCTTGGAGATAAGGTGAAGGCAGTTAGAATTTCAAAAAGACTTAAAAATCATCCCGTATGCATAGCAAACGAAGGTGAAGTTTCAGTAGAAATGGAAAAAATCCTCAGTCAGATGCCAAATGGACAGGAAGTAAAGGCGGACAAGGTACTTGAAATAAATTCAAGCCATGAAGTTTACCAGTCACTTAAGGATGCTTATGAAAATGACAAGGACAAGCTTGGTCTTTATACAAAACTTCTTTATAACCAGGCTCTTCTTATTGAAGGACTTTCAATAGGAGATCCTGTAGAGTTTACAAACGATATCTGTCAGTTGATGAAGTAGATAATATTGTTGGAAATATTATTCAACAGTAAGAATACGAGTTCACGGCAAGATTAATAGATAGATTATAGGTTATTTAAAGTTCATTCATTACAGATTGATTAGTCTGTTGTGAATGGGCTTTTTTCTTTGAATAGCAACCTTATAATTGATTATAATAGCAAATGATAATATAATTTACATATGATTATAAAAATCGGAGGACAATATGATTGCTGGCATACCTATTAAATCATTTATCATAATATTTGGATTGTTTGTAGTTTCTACCCTTAGCCCTTATATTTTGATGAAATACACTGAAAAGAAGAAATTAAATGGATAAGATAATGATATACCTCATATCCTTTTCCATATATTCACTCCTCATTTTGATTGCAGGAAAGGGAGGACTAAAAAAAACAGAAACAGTGGAAGATTTTTTTGTTGGTGGAAAGTCAATGAAACTGATGCCGTCAATATTCACCTTTACTGCAACCTGGTTCAGCGTCGCTTCCATGGTAGGCTTTACGGGATCCGTCTACTATTCGGGATATGAAGTACTGCTCATGTCTGTCGTAGGCTGGTTTTTTGGTGCAGGCCTTCTCGTTCTAATTGTAGACCCCTTAAGAAAATACGACCTCATTACCATACCTGAATATTTCCACAAAAGGTACGGGTCAAGGAAACTCCAGGTATTCGGAGGATTGACGGTGATTTTCTGCTATATAATGTATATAATAATCCAGATAACAGGCTTTGGCATAGTCGTTTCAAAGCTTCTTGACATCAACTATACCATGTCCATTTTCATGGTCTATCTTTTCATAATTTATACCACATATGGAGGGTTTTTCTCAGTAGTAAAAACTGATACACTGAATATCATAATAACTATTCTTGGAGTAATAATAACTGCATACCTTACAATAAGCAGATTTGACTCCATTTCCCAAATTAATATCATGGCTTCATCAATGGATTTTGGAGATTCCAAAAATATATTGGAGTTTAATGCGTCTATCAGTGTAATTGTTACCACTTCAATAGCCTGGGGTCTTGGACTTGCTGTTAATCCACAGTATCTGACCAGGATTTCATCAACAAATTCTTCATTGACCGCAAAGAAAATGATATCATATTCTGTTTTTATACTTGCATTCATGTATTTACTTCTTGCCCTTACAGGCATGGGGGGAAGGGTTTTGGCTCCTGAATTAAACAATATTGTACCTGTAGATGAGATATATTCCCATCTAATAAACGACACCATTTATTCGAAATTGAGTGGAATGATACTTATAGGTATTGCAGCGGCTGCAATATCCACAATAAACTCTCAGCTTCTCATATTGTCAAGCGGCTTCATGATAGATATAATACCAGCGATTTACAAGAAACCTATAAGACAGGACAGGGTGCTTAATTATTCAAGATTGGTCATAGTGGTTGCGGCTACTGTAAGTTTGGCACTTTCATTTACTCCGCCATCCAGTCTTTTGACCTATGGGTCAATAATATGGTCCATCTTTTCAATAACCTTTTTTATTCCAATTTATGGTGGAAGCATTTGGAAGAAGGCGAATAAATATGGTGCAGGTGCATCAATAGTTGCAGGCCTTGTAGTCATGTTTTATTGGTTACAGAAACAGGGCTTTTTCAACAGCAGCTATAGTATTCATCCTGTTATACCTTCCTTTATAGCAGCTCTTGTATTTTTTATTCTGTTTACATTCATAGGAGAATTGTATGAAAATAAAGCTTGATATAGAGAACAAAATACTGTTTCCATTACTGGTGCTGGTTATCATGCCTATAATAGCTTTGGGAATAACTTCATATTATAGTGCCTATCAGATGCTGTCGGAAAGACAGGTTATACATATGGATGAGATGATGGAAAATATTAAGGTTATATATGAACAAAATGAAGGAAGTCTCCAAGGTATAAGTATTGATGAGGACATCTATGAAATATCTATTTTACTAGGAATGGAGTTTTCACCTGACGAGGGTGGACGTGGACATGTAGTCACTGATGACCAGATCATATCATATGGTAAAACCCAAGGAAACGAATATATAGTTTTGAAATATGACAAGAACATATTTTCTAGAGAGCTTTTTTATTTCCAGAAAAATTCCATATTAATAGCAATAGTTTCAATGTTGGCAGCGGCACAAATTATCATAGTACTTGCTTTTAATATTTCAAAGCCCATAAAGAAGCTTACTAAAACTTGTAAAGAAATCGAAGAAGGAAGATATATAACTTTTGAAAAATCACACAGAAATGATGAACTTGGACTTCTGGCAAACTCCTTCAACAAGATGATGAATACAATAAATACTAAAACTGAAAAGATTGAATATCTGAGGGATATAAATGAAAAAATCATTGAGGATGCTCCCATAGCCTTGTTTCTAATAGACGGCAGCAACCAGATGTATAAGCACAACAAGATAGGGGAAGACTTCATGTCTCTTGATCTTGTGGAAAAGAAAACTTCAAGAAGTCTTGATGAATTCATCAAGGCTGTTGATGAAAATGATGTTTATGTCTTTGAAGATAGCGATGGAAACGACCATTATCTGGACATGGCCAGGACTGTTATGCCTGATTTTGGAACTATAGTCAGTATTTATGATATAACGAAAAGAAAGGAAATGGAAAGCAAGATGGATCATATGAACAAGCTTTCCTCCCTGGGAAATGTAGTTGCCAGTCTTGCCCATGAAATAAGAAATCCCCTGTCGGGTATAAGGGCGGGAATGCAGGTTCTCCATAAAAGATACAGTGGAGATGAGTCATCAGAGGAAATATATGATACACTAATAGGTGAGGTTGATAGACTCAATTATCTCATAAATGATATATTGAACTATTCAAAACCAGGAAAGCCAATGAGGCTTAAATGTAACTATAAAGAAGTGCTTGAATCTAGCTTTGACCTGTACAAGGACAGCATGGCAAGTATGAATGTAAAACTTGAAATAGAGAACAATGCGGAAATGGTAAAGGGATACTGCGATCCAAACCAGCTGAAGCAGATATTCATCAATATAGCAACAAATGCACTGAATGCAATGGACAAGGATGAAAAGAAACTGAAGGTGAGCTTTAGCAATTCAAAGGGTACCGGTGGAAACAGATATATAAAAATAGTCTTTTCAGACAACGGTAGAGGAATTAAAAAGGAAGACATGGACAAGATATTCGACCCCTTCTTTACATCATATAAAAAGGGAGTGGGACTTGGACTTTCAGTTGTAAGCAAGCTTGTAACGGAAAACAATGGAAAGATTGCAATAGAAAGCATTCACGGCAAGGGAACTGAAGTGAAGCTTAGATTTGAGGTGACTGAAGATGAGTAGAATATTGATTATTGATGATGAAGCAAGCATAAGGTTGACCCTTAGGGAAGGACTTAAGGATTTCGGTCATGATGTTGAGACGGCGAAAAATTCAAAGGAAGCCTTTGAATTTAATTCGGATTTTTCTCCCGAACTCATAATACTGGATATAAATCTTGGATTTGAAAACGGACTGGACCTTATTGAGGATCTGAAGGAATCAAATCCAAATGTGCAAATAATAATTTTGACAGCCTATGGAGATATAAAGACTGCAGTTGCAGCCGTGAAAAAGGGGGTTTTTGATTTTCTAAACAAGCCCTTCGACATGGACGAGCTTCAGTTTATAATAGAGAAGGCCCTTGACCTGAAAATCATGAAGAACAAGATCTATCTTCTTGAAAAGGAAAAACAGCTGAACAGGGTGAAGTTCATAGGGGAATCTCCAATAATAAAGATAATGCTTGACAACCTTCTAAAGGTGGCTAGGATGAATGATGTCACGGTCCTCATAAGAGGAGAGTCTGGAACTGGCAAGGAACTTGCTGCTGAATATGTTTATGGAAACAGTCCAAGAGTAGATAAGCCCTATATTAAGATAAACTGCGCAGCCCTTCCAAACAATCTTGTTGAAAGCGAGCTCTTCGGATATGTGAAGGGGGCTTTCACTGGTGCAGACAGAGAGAAGGTCGGACTTATTGAAGCAGCCAGCGAAGGAACCATCTTCCTTGATGAAATTGGTGAAATTTCCATTGAGACACAGGCAAAGCTACTTCGTGTTCTTGAAAGCAAAAAGCTTATGAGGGTAGGAAGTGTAAAGGAAATACCTGTAGATGTAAGGATAATAGCGGCAACCAACAAAGACCTAGAGGAAGCAATCAAGGATGGAGAATTCAGGGAGGACCTCTATTACAGACTCAACGTCTTTCCTGTAATCATACCACCTCTTAGAGATAGGCTTGACGACTTAGATCATCTTATAGAGTATTTTCTTAAGATGTTTTCAGTGAAGTTCAACAAGAAGATTGAAGCTTCAGCTAACTTCATAGAAAAGGCAAAGAAATATAGCTGGCCAGGAAACGTTAGAGAGCTAAGCAATATGATAGAAAGGCTTTGCATACTTTCATCAAACAAGATATTGTCTGATTCTGACTTCGGTATCTTCGGCGAGACCGATACTAGAGGAAGTAAAAGAGATGGACAGAGGGAAATTGCTATTCCAAAAGATTTCGACCTTGAAAAGGAAATAGAGAAAATAGAAACAGAATATATCAGGGAGGCTGTAAAGCTTTCAGACAGCAATATTTCAAAGGCTGCTGAAAAACTTAAGATATCAAGATACTCTCTCATGAGAAGGATTGAAAAATACAATATTTAGGGTGCGTTATCGCACAATTGTGCGAATTTGAACATTTTTTCTGTGCGAAATCAAACATATTGACGAAAACAAGAGGCATTTGCAACGCTGTATGTATGGCATGCTAATTGCAATATATTTAACCATACCAATATTTTAGGGAGGTTAACGATGAGTTTAAGAAAGAGTTCAACAACGAACCAAAATGAAGTAAAATCATCAAAGGGAATTATGGCAAAACTTAAAACTATGGGACCTGCAGCAATAGTAACAGCGGCATTCATAGGACCTGGTACTGTAACAACAGCATCTCTGGCAGGTGCAAACTACGGTTATGCACTTCTGTGGGCAATGGTTTTTTCAGTGTTTGCAACAATAGTCCTTCAGGAAATGTCTGCGAGGCTTGGAATCGTAACAAGAAAGGGTCTTGGAGAAGCTTTGAGAGAGCAGTTTAAGAACCCTGTAATGAAATATGTAAGTATTTTTCTTGTAATATCATCTATTGGAATAGGCTGTGCGGCATATGAGACGGGAAACATTCTAGGTGGAGCATTGGGACTTGAAGCAGTAACAGGCATATCAATGAATATCTGGGGTCCATTAATGGGAATCGGCGCATTTATACTTCTTTATTCAGGTAGTTACAAGCTAGTTGAAAAATTCCTCGTAGGACTTGTAGTGGTAATGAGTGGTATATTCATAACAACGGCAATTATAGTAAAACCGGACCTTGCAATGATAGCAAAGGGACTTGTACCTTCAGTTCCAGAAGGATCCGTATTCATAGTAATAGCACTTATAGGAACAACAGTAGTACCTTACAATCTATTCCTTCATTCTTCAGCTGTTCAGGAAAGATGGAAGGATGCATCGGGTATAAAGGAATCAAAAGCAGACATTATGGTTTCTATGATCCTCGGTGGACTCATATCCATGTCAGTAATAGTAACTGCCTCTGCAGCATTCTTTGGTACTGGAATATCAATTACCAATGCAGGAAATATGGCTCAGCAGCTTGAACCTTTACTTGGACCTTGGGCGAAAAACATCTTTGCTTTTGGACTTTTCAGTGCAGGATTATCTTCTGCAGTTACAGCTCCTCTGGCAGCAGCCTACGCAACCGCAGGGGCTCTAGGATGGGAGAAGGACATGAAGGACAAGAAGTTCAGAATAATTTGGATGGTTGTTTTGGGTATAGGAATCGTATTTTCAGCAATTGGACTTAAACCCCTAAGCGCAATAATCTTCGCTCAGGCAGCAAATGGAATCATGCTTCCAATAGTTGCAATATTCCTTCTATATGTAATGAACAACAAGTCAAGACTTAAAGAATATGTGAACTCAAAGACATCAAACATCCTCGGATTTATTGTTGTTATCGTAGCAATAGGACTTGGACTCAAGAGTCTTGCCAAAGTATTTGGATTAATGTAATAGACAGATATGAAAGGTGGACTTATAATCCACCTTTTTTTGCTTAAGAAAGTTAACTATTAAGAAAGCTAATCATTAATAAACTGGAGTGATGAATATGAAAATTGATTTAAACAGTGACCTGGGTGAAAGCTTTGGTGCATACAAAC
>NZ_CEZJXU010000052.1:0-8876 GCF_983023055.1 Dethiosulfatibacter sp.
TCTCTACTGAATTAATTTTCATTCCAAGTTCATCGGAAATATTGAATTTGGTTTCCATTCCAAAGTTGGCATCTGTAACAAAAGGCAATTGTGTACCTATTCCCAAATCATCTCTTAATTCGGTCATGAATACAGCGTCTGACAATTGTTCTAGATTTACTCCCAACTTGTTTGCAACATATTCTTTTGCATCATCAATTTTCATCTTATGAGTCATTTGCATACGTAAAACAAGATCTCCTGCAGTACGTATACCACCCATGCACGATGATATTGAATGATTTGCTTCTTGAGCTAAAGGATCGCCTACGCCTATCTACAACCCGTCTATATTACAAATCTCGATCAACGCTTTGTCAACCTTGGAAACTATGTCCGTATGTAATATCTCATTCATAGGAATAGCACAAACCCCCATGCCAACATTTGCATGAACCGGTATTTCAGCAACATCCGTACAGGCCTTGATGAAAGTACAGACTCTTGCTATATTCCATGGAAAAGTCTTGTTACAGTTTGTATTGACTACTGCACCAAAAATCGAAGCACCTGCTTTTTCTACAGCCTTTACCTGATCGTGGACATACATTCCTGCCAATCTTTTACCGTCATATTCAAGTTTTCCATGCATACCTAATACAAATTCTCCAGCCATTCCAATCTCTATTGCAAGGTCAGGATACTTTTCCTTGATAACTTCAGTGGCTTTTAAAGCAGCTAAAAAATCAGCATCTCCTGCAGCACCTGTAGTATCGAAGTTCATTCCGTCTCCGCCTGCTTTATAGATCTGTTCAGCTACAAATTCTATATCTCTTACAGCATGTTCTATAGCCTCTTCCTGAGCTTCCATAGCTTCTTCAATTCTTCCCTCTGGAAGGAGCATTGCCCAGTTCTCTACGGGGCCGTCAGGTTTTGTATAGAAACCAAGATTTGTCATTGCACCGTAGAACAAAGGCATCGTTGTTTTTTGAAGCGCCATCCTTATAGTACTTGCTTCCCTGTCAGCTATGCCCTTGACAGTTTTATAATTATAGTCTGTATTTCCTATATCAATGGAATCACAACCTAAAACCCTCTCTGCTATTGCTGCCTGTTCATCTCTTCTAATCGATATCAAGCATTTAGAGCTTATTTTATATGATCCAGAGTCGTTGGTTGAAACCACTTCCCTGCCGGGTTCAACGCCAACGACCTTTCCAGGCATTATTACTATATTGTATAGATGTTCCATCTCATCATCAGTCAAAGGACTGACCTTACCTCTTTTTACAGCATCTTCAACACCGGCAGCCAAATCTTTTCTAATTTCTTCCTCGGTCATATAAACCAGAAATCCGTCTCCCATGCTGGTTTTGAATTTTTTTTCATCAACCAATTATATCAACTCCTTTATAGCATCATTTTCCTTAACCCAATCTAATATTATTTCAACCGTATCTGTAGCATCTTCACAATATGCATATGCACCTATTTTATCTGCCCATCTTTTTGTTACAGGAGCTCCTCCAATAATGGTTTTATATTTATCCTTAAGTCCCTGCTCAATCAAAAGCCTTTCTATTTCCTTCTGGTTAACCATGGTAGTTGTTAAGAGGGCACTGCTGCCTATAAAATCTGCTCCTACCTCTTCTGCCTTGTCTATAAATGTCTGCGGTGGAACTTCTCTTCCCAGATCAAATACTTCAATTCCGTTGCTCTTCACTATTGAACACACAATACCTTTACCAATATCATGCACATCACCTTTAACCGTACCTATAACTATCTTGGCTTTTTTAGGCATGTCAGTTGTTCCCATTTCAGCTTCAATTTCAGAAGTTACAATTTTCATAATTCTAGCAGACATAAGCAACTCAGGTACAAACACCTCACCGCTTGCATATCTGTCACCCATTTCCCTTATTCCTGCACTGAATCCATTACTTAACAATTCCATAAGATTAATATTTTCATCCTTGGCGTTTTTCAGTGCTTCCATTGCCAAAATCTCATCTGAGTTTATTACAGATTCAATGGCTTTATTGAATATATTTTCCCTATCCATATTTACCTCCATTATTTATTAACAAATTAGCCTGTTCTATATAAATTATCATCAAGACAATAATTTAAATATTAGTCATATTGCTGTTCTCTGCTTCTTCAACACTGTCAAATTCTTCCATTGTTATGCCTGTAAATCCATATATTATTGAAATAATTGGATTAATAAGTGCTAGGAATGTGAAAGGAAGATAGTCAAATGCATGTACTCCCAGTGTTGCAAAATAAAAAGCTCCACAGGTTGACCAAGGCACTAGTGGTGAAGTCAAGGTACCTGAATCCTCCAAAACTCTTGACAGGTTTTTGGGTTTCAAATTCAATTTTTTGTAAATGGGTTTGTACATTTTTCCAGGTATTACTATTGCCATATATTGATCTGCGGCAATGAAGTTCATGGCTATGCAAACCAGAATATTTGAAAGTACAATTGTACCTCTGGTTTTGCAGAACTTCATAATTACTGAAATTATAGTCTCTAGACATCCCGTCCTTTCAATAACTCCGCCGAAAGAAAGAGCGCAAATAACCAGTGAAATCGTCCACATCATGGAATCCAAACCACCTCTATTAAGAAGAGTGTTAACAAGATCGTTTTGAGTGGTTATTTCATAACCATAATGAAGTACAGACAATATTTCTTTGAATCCAAGTCCTTGTATTGCTGCGAAGATAATACCAACGAAAGTTCCGCCAATCATTCCGGGAATTGCAGGAATTCTAAGAACAACCATTGCAATTACAAATACAGGAGCTATAAGAAGTAAAGGACTTATCCAAAACTGACTCTCCAATGTAAGCAATATATCATTTATCGAACCGGTATCCACCTGTCCACCTTGATAATTCAACCCAAGAATCAGAAACAATATTATAGATATGATATAACTTGGGCCAGTGGTATACATCATATGCCTTATATGATCGAAGAGGTCTGCTCCTGCAATACCAGGTGCTAGATTTGTACTGTCTGACAAAGGCGACATTTTGTCTCCAAATATTGCACCACTTATTATTGCCCCTGCAGTCATTGCTGGGGGTATTCCAAGACCGGCTCCTACACCCATAGCTGCAACACCAATAGTTCCAGCGGTAGTCCAAGAACTTCCTGTAGCCATCGATACAATCGAACTCAACAGAACTACTATCACCAAAAAGAACTTTGGAGTAAATATTTTCAGTCCGTAATACACCATGCCAGGTACTATGCCACCAGCTACCCATACTCCTATCAAGCAACCGATTATCATTATTATCAGGCAAGCCTGCATAACAAGTCCTATGGATTCAATAATTGATTTTTCCATAGATTTCCATGAATAGCCCAGATATTTACCAACCAATGTAGCAACTATTGTTCCTGCTAGCAATGGAATTTGAGGATCAACACCAAGCATTATTATTCCTACCATTACGAATAAAAGCATGCTTAAAAAAGGAATACTTGCGATCGCTAAAGATGGTTTTCGTTCATTTTCTACTATTAGTTTCATAAATTCACTCCTTAAAATATTAATAAATAAGTTTTGTTTTAAAGCTATGTTACTCAATTTTGATAATTATTATGTCTAAATTGATTAATAGTTTTTCTTATGCACTTTAATTATTGATATTTCAAACTATAGTATCTACTTCCTCCTTATAATTATTGAACGGGCTATTTGTCTAATATTAACTATTGCAATTACCATACCATAATTCAATAATTCAAATCAAAGTTTAATATACATAAAAAAACAAGCATTTCAGACGTTTTCAAGCCTCTACTAATTTGGTGTGAAACAATAATACACTATCCTGAATTGCAATCGCATACAAATAAAATGCCCATATATGAGCATTTTATTTCCTGTATATTTTATATATCTATTAATCATCGTTTATTTGTTTATAAATACACATTAAAATAAAATTTATAAAATAGCCCAAATATTTGACAAATGCAAATATTTGGGCTATTGGTAGCAATCATATATTTAATCTTTTTATTTTATGCTGTAAAGTCTGTCTCTTAATCCTTAATATTTTAGAAGCTTTAGAAACATTGCCGCTAGTCTTTTTCAGCATATCAGAAATAAGTTTCTTTTCAAAGGCATCAACAATATCTGAATATGACAGCTTGATTTCATTGTTTTCCGACAAAACATTTCTGTTTTTCAATCTTTCGACAAGATAACATGGAAGATGTTCCACTTCTATTTCTTCACTGTCACAGGCAATATTGAAGGAGCTCTCGATAATATTTCTTAATTCTCTTACATTTCCACTCCATTCATAGATATTAAAAATCTCCAGAACCTCATTGGATAATCTTATATTCTTCATCCTGGACTTGTTTTCCTTCTCGATGAAATAATTCGCCAAAAATTGAATATCTTCCTTTCTTTTTCTTAGAGGCGATATATATATTGATATGATGCTCAATCGATAAAACAGATCCTCTCTTAAAAGATTGTTATTAATAAGCTGGTTAGGATCAACATTGACAGTTGCAATTACCCTTACGTCAACCTTTTTCTCACAATCCCCACCTACTTTTCTAATATATCCTTCCTGAATCACTCTAAGTAGTTTAGACTGTAAATGCATAGGCATCGAATTAAGTTCATCAAGCAAAAGTGTTCCTCCATCAGCTTTTTCAAAAAGTCCATCTCTTTCAACTGAGCCTGTGAAGCTGCCTTTTGAAGTTCCAAACAGTATTGATTCCAGAAGAGTTTCAGGTATTGCCGCGCAGTTTTGTGCTATGAAAGGCTTATTCTTTCTATTGCTGGCCCGGTGTATGCTCTGAGCCATTATTTCCTTTCCAGTACCTGTCTCTCCAAATATCAATACATTTGATTCCGAAGTCGAAAGCTTTTTAGATCTCATAACAATTTCCATTAACAATTTATCTAATGTCTTGAAGTCCTTGAATTCATACAATTTTTTTGCCCTTGATTTTATTTGCTTCTTGACTGTTTCTGCTTGCTCTTCAAAATTACTTATTGATTCATAAATATTCTTTATCTGATCAATATCAGAAACAAATTCAATGACGCCTTCAATCTGACCATTATCAATAATGGGTATATCAGAAACCATTGAAAATATTTTCTTGCCGTTTTTATTGATATACTCCTGAAGATTGTTGTAAACCGGTTTTCCTGTTCCAAGAACATTCAACATGCTGCTGCTGTCTGAAGGAAACATTTCCTGTACATTATGTCCAAGAACTTCTTCCGGTTCGTAGCCTTCGACTTCAGATATTTTTCTGTTATAGTAAGTAAACTCACCATTGCGGTTAATAATTGCAATACCTTTATCGATATTAGCCAGAACAATATCAAGAAGCAGCTTTTTATTGTATCCCTCCATAACTTCACTCCTAAAGAAATTTTATCATACAAATATTCTATCAGTAATTCGAGATATTACAATCTTTTTATCCAGCCTTTACCATCGAAAACTGACTATTGTACAGGTCTGCATAGAAACCGCCCTTTTCTATGAGTTCTTTATGACTTCCCTTTTCTATTATATCTCCTTCGTTCATTACAAGGATGATGTCCGAATCTATTATAGTGGACAGTCTGTGAGCTATTACAAAATTCGTCCTTCCTTTCATAAGCTTTTCAGTAGCCTTTTGAATATATTTTTCAGTCCTTGTATCAACTGAGCTAGTTGCCTCGTCAAGTATCAGTATCTGTGGATCGGCAAGTATTGCCCGGGCAATTGTGAGAAGTTGCTTTTGTCCCTGGGATATATTATCCGCTTCCTCGTTGAGTATTGTGTCGTAGCCATCGGGCAATGTTCTAATGAAGTGGTCAGCATTTGCAGTCCTTGCCGCCTCTATTACCTCATCCTTGGTTGCATCAAGCCTTCCATATGCTATGTTTTCCCTTATTGTACCCTTGTAGAGCCAGGTATCCTGGAGAACCATTCCGAATATGCTTCTTAGGCTTCCCCTCGAATAGCTTGTAATGTCTTTTCCGTCAATGGTTATGTTTCCTTCATCAATTTCGTAGAATCTCATTAGAAGGTTAACAAGAGTAGTTTTTCCAGCTCCCGTAGGTCCTACTATGGCAATTGTCTGGCCCGGCTTAACATCCATGTTAAGACCCTTGATGAGCTCCTCATCTTTTTTGTAACTGAAGCTGATATTTTCAAAAGATACATTTCCACTGACGCTTTCAGCTTCTATGACCCTGCTTTCCTCTTCAACTTCCTCTTCCTCGTCCAGTACTTCAAAGACTCTTTCAGCCGATGCTATTGTTGACTGTATGATGTTTGCTATATTTGCTATCTGCACGATTGGATGGGAAAACTGCCTTGAATACTGGATGAATGCCTGTATTCCTCCAAGCGTCATCATATTCCTAGTTACAAGAAGGCTTCCTGCAGCACATACTATTACATATCCGATATTTCCTACAAACATCATGAGAGGCATAATTATTCCAGATATGAACTGGGCCTTGTATCCAACTCCAAAAAGCTTTTCGTTCAGGTCATTAAATTTCTTTTCTGAATCTTCCTCATAGTTGAAAGCCTTAACTATCTTGTGTCCCGTATACATTTCTTCTATATGTCCGTTGAGGTTTCCAAGTACCTTCTGCTGCTCCTTGAAATATTTCTGCGACTTCTTGGCCACATTTTTCGTTATAATCATGCTTAAAGGTAGCGTGACCAGAGTTACAAGTGTCAATATTGGGCTGATTGTCAGCATCATTACCACTATTCCCACAAGGGTCACTATTGATGTAAGCATCTGGCTCAAGCTCTGTTGCAAGGTATTGCTTATATTGTCCACATCGTTTGTAACCCTGCTAAGGATCTCCCCGTGGGTATTTGAATCGTAATATTTAAGCGGCAGTTTTTCAAGCTTTTTACTAACTTCCTCCCTCATGTTATATACAGTCTTCTGGGATACTCCAACCATTATATAATGGGTGATGTATGTAAAAATCGAATAAATCAGATAAAGTCCCCCAAGAATCATCAACATCCTTGTCAGATAATCATAATCTATTGCCATGGTATTTCCTGCCAGCCTTGCCTTTACAGTATCATAAATGCTATCTGTTGCCATTCCCAACACCTTTGGTCCAAAAATATTGAAGATAGTTCCAAAAGCTGCAAGAAAAAATGACAGGATTATTGGAAATCTACTTGGCTTAAGATAAGCCAGAAGCCTTTTCAGTGTTACTTTGAAGTTCTTTGCCTTTTCAACAGGAATTCCAAGGTTGTGCCCACCTCTTCCAGGTCCTCTGCCCCTTACTGTACTTTGTTCTTTTTGTTCGTATTTTTTCTTTTCGCTCATGCAGATTCCTCCTCTGACATCTGTGAAAGGACGATGTCCCTGTACACAAGATTGTTTTTCATCAGTTCCCTGTGACTTCCCATGCCGGCTATTTTTCCATTTTCAAGTACTATTATTCTGTCTGCATCCATTATAGTATTCACCCTCTGGGTTACTATAATGACTGTCGCTTTTCTAGTTTCCTTCTTTAGTGCGCTTCTCAGAGCTGAATCTGTTTTAAAATCTAAGGCAGAGAAGCTGTCGTCGAAAATGTATATTTCCCTTTTTCCTGCCAGTGCTCTTGCTATGGAGAGCCTCTGCTTTTGACCGCCCGAAAGATTTGTTCCTCCCTGACTGATTTCCGAATCATATTTGTCACTCATAGCTTCAATGAAATCAGAAGACTGGGATATGGATGCTGAAGTTTCCACCCTGCTTTCTTCTATTGACTTGTCGCCAAAAACTATATTGTTCCTGACTGTTCCCGTAAATAGTACTGCCTTTTGAGGAACAAGTCCTATTCTACTTCTCAAATCCTTTTGGGTCATGTTTCTTATATCAACTCCGTCAACAAGAATGCTTCCACCACAGGGGTCGAAAAATCTGGGTATCATGTTTATAAGTGTGGATTTGCCTGATCCTGTGCTTCCTATTATTCCAGTAACCTCTCCCGGCTTGGATTCAAAGCTTATATTTTCAAGGGCGTTTTCCTCGGCTCCTTCATATTTAAAGCATACGTTCTTAAATTCAAGTATTCCCTTTTTCTCATCAGGTGTTTGTACAATTTCAGGGTCCTTAATATGCGTTTCCATATCAAGTATCTCGTTTATCCTGATTGCAGAAGCCGAAGCCCTTGGAATCATTGAAAATATCATTGTCATCATTACCAAGGAGAATAGAATCATCATGGCGTATTGAATAAATGCCATAAGGTCTCCTATTTCAAGATTTCCTGCATCTATGCTTCCTGCTCCTTTCCACACCAATGCCACAGTAGTCAGATTAAGCAAAAGTAGTATTATTGGAAACATAGAAGCCATGATTCTGTTGACCTTCAGTGCATTTGCAGTAAGGTCTCCGTTTGCATCGGTAAACCTGTCTCTTTCATATTCAGTCCTATTGAAAGCTCTTATTACCCTTATTCCTGTAAGCCTTTCTCTGAGAACTCTGTTCAGGTTGTCTACCTTCACCTGCATCTTCTTGAAAAGAGGAATACTGATGGAAGCAATTATTCCTATGAGTATGGCCAGGATAAGAACTACCGTAAGGATAAGTGAAGACAGTCCAGGGTTCTTGGAAACGGCCATGATTATTCCACCAATGGCCATTAATGGAGCCCTTATCATCATTCTCAAACCCATGATTGAAAGGTTTTGAATCTGTGTTATATCATTTGTAGTCCTTGTAATCAATGATGATGTTCCCGTTGTGTCAAACTCACCTGGAGACATGGATTGAACCTTTGTAAAAAGCTTCTTCCTCAAGTCTCTTACAAAGGACATGCTTGTCCAAGAGGCCAGATAAGACTTGTACATGTCGGCTCCCATTCCAGCAAAGG
>NZ_CEZJXU010000053.1:0-8575 GCF_983023055.1 Dethiosulfatibacter sp.
TTCTAATTTTTTCAGGAGTCATTTTGGATTCCTTAAGAATTATGGATGCAACACCTTCACCTTCAGCCAGTATTCCAAGAAGCATATGCTCTGTCTCAATGAAGTTGAAACCATACTTTACCGAATACTTCCCTGCCACCTCAATGATATTTTTTGTCCTTGGGCTCAATGACAAATATGAAGCTTCACTGTTTCCCTTTCCGACTATGTTCAATATGCTCTGTTCGATAGTCTGTGCAGTTAGACCATTTTTCCTTAGAACCTTTCCCGCTACTCCGCTTTCTTCAATTACAAGTCCCAGAAGGAGATGTTCCGAGCCCAAAACATTATGTTTGAATTCCTGAGCCTTCTTCTGAGCTTCTTCCACTGCTCGTTTCGTCAATTCGCTAAATTCCTTTCCTAACATAATCATCACCTCATTAATTTATTTCATCTCTTAATATGGTTGCTCTCTTAATATCTCTTTCATCCATGTTCATTTCTTTTCTTTCTGCAAACTGTATACTTGCAGGTTGAATACCTATGAATAACTTATCCAGTTCGTTTATGTCATTGTTTTCGATTATTCCTGCATCTATTCCAAGCTTCACGTAAGACAAGAGCTTAACAGCTTCTTCTTGGGAAATCTTCCTTGCATTCTTCAATATTCCATAGGCTCTGAATATTCTGTCCTCAAAACCAGTCCTATCCTTTTCAAGAAGATATTTCCTAGCCATCCTTTCCTTCTCGGATATCTGTGCTGCAATGTTTTCAATCTTCCTTACTATGCTTTCTTCTCTGTCGCCCATTGTTATCTGGTTTGATATCTGGTAGAGGGAACCCGTAGCTTTTGTTCCTTCTCCATATACTCCCCTGACGGCCAATCCGAACTGCGTCACGGTTGACAGTACATTGTTTACCTGCCTGGTTATCTCAAGAGCTGGAAGATGTATCATTATGGACACTCTCATTCCTGTCCCCAGATTAGTTGGACAAGCTGTAAGATATCCTACCTTTTCATTAAAGGCATAATCTACGGTCCTTTCCAGTAGATTATCCAACTCATCGGCTCTCTTCCATGCATTTTCAAGAGAAAGACCTGAATCCAGTACCTGAATCCTTATATGATCCTCTTCGTTTATCATAACGGTTTCAGTTTCATCACCTGTCATGGAAAATCCGCCACCTTCAATTTTTTCTATCAAGGCCGGACTTATTACATGCTTTTCAACAAGCATCATTTTTTCAAGATAGGGTATGTCCTTTATTCTAAAGGAAGTAAATTCCTCACCCTTCAAGGCAGATACTACATCTTCATATACTCCATCCATGTCTTCGCTAGTCATCTTTACAGGAAAATTATAGCTGGACAGGTTTCGTGCAAGTCTCACCCTGCTACTTACTACTACATCCCTGTCTTTTCCTGAATTATTCAACCATGATACCATAATCCACCTCCTAGTTTTAAATCACAACTGTAGTTTAGTTAATTCATGTGTTATACCGTATATAGACGCTTCAACTCAGTTTAAATGCTAAAAACATATAGTTGAGTTAATTCAGGTGATATTCGATATCTGGATGGTTCAACTAGATATCGTATGTCGCCTAAATTAGTACGAAACTTGATTTTACATTAAATACCCTATTTCAAGTGTATGTTACATGAATTAGAACGAAACTTGTTGTGAGTTAAAACATCCTTTAATCTCCTTCTTCCACTTCTTTTATTTTATCCCTATATTCCGCAGCTTTTTCATATTCTTCATTTTCAACAGCCTCCCTAAGCTTAAACTTAAGGTCCTCCAGTTCCTTCTTGTCTTTCAGCTCCTTGCCAGCCTTTAATGGGATTTTTCCCACATGTCTGTCATGACTATGTATGTTCCTCACAATTGGTGCAACCTCGTTTTCAAAGGAACTGTAACACCTACTGCATCCGAATTTTCCATTTATCTTGAATTCATCATATGTCATTCCACAGTTTTCACACACAAGAGGGCTGCTTTTCTCAACCTCGGGTGCATCTATCAAAAATCCTGACATAATATTTTGTATAGAAAAATTAGTATTCAAATTCATATATTTTTTTGCACATTGCTCACACAAGTGAGTCTCGCTTCTTTTGTCGTTTACAATCTTTGTCAAATGTACCGTAGCATTGTTTTTTCCACATTCATCGCACAACATCCTACGCCCTCCTAAACCAAAATTAAAAGCATTTCCTTGAGTAAGTCAGCTCTTATTGTGTTTCGGTCGCCGTGAAAAATCTTCTGCAAAGATCTATCACTCAAAGCCCTAGTCATTATATGCTTTTCCCTTTCATTTATGATGTTATTATCCATTAGGCTGCTGATTATACTTTCAGCCCTTGTCCTCGTAAGGCTATCTCCTATGGTGTCCTTGATAATCGTTTCGATATGGCGATTTCCGTCCACATTCATCTTGCAGATTCTTACATATCCACCGCCGCCTCTTCTGCTTTCAACTACATATCCCCTGTCATTGTTGAACCTGGTTGTCAGTACATAGTTGATCTGAGAAGGAGCGCATTTGAACTGCTGAGCAAGGATGTTTCTCTGTATATCAATGCTGTCCTTGTCCGCATGAGCCATAATATCATTTATATAGTTCTCTATTACATCACTTAAGTTTGCCATTAAACCACCTCCACAATATATATTCGAATTTGACCTCGTCTTGACTTTGACTTTCTTTGACCTTCGTATTTTAATTATAGCACTTGAAAAATAAAAATCAAGTGCTATACTGTATTTTATTTCATTTTTATTATCTCTACTGCTCTTTGAAGCTGTATATCTTCATCAATATATTCAGGTCCGTAGAGTACATCGTCATCCATTTCAAGATATACATCAGGCTCTATTCCAACACCATGAATATTTATATCATTAGGGGTAAAGTATTCTGAAACCGTTAGCTTAAGACCTGCACCGTCAGCCAGCGGAATTATCCTCTGTACTATTCCCTTTCCGAAGGTTTTTGTTCCTATAAGCACTCCTGATTCAGTATCCTTCACCGCACCCGAAAGAATTTCCGAAGCACTTGCACTTCCCTCATTAATAAGTACCGCAAGAGGAACATCTATCTTATCCTTGTCCGAATAATAGTATTCTCTTTCTCCATACTTTGTCTGTGTATAGGTGATTATAGTTTCACCCAGAAGCTCGTCTGCAACCTCGGCAACACTTGTTATTAGTCCTCCGGGATTGTATCTCAAGTCAACAACAAGACCTGTAATTCCCTGGGATTCAAGATCATTAAGAGCTTCCTTGAAATCAGCATCAGTCTGCTGATCAAAGGTTGTAATCCTTATATATCCTATATCGTCTTCCAACATGTCGTATTTGATTGTTTTTATCTTGATGTTGTCTCTCGTTATTGTAACGTCAAAGTCTGATTCAACACCTTCCTTATCTTCCCTTGTTATTGTTATATCAACATCGGTACCTGACTTGCCCTTCATTACATCTATAGCACCGGAAAGTTCATCTCCTGCATACTCCACTCCGTTAACCCTGGAGATATAATCTCCCGTCTTAAGTCCTGCCTGGTCTGCAGGAGTATCTTCAATTGGTGCCACGATGATGATTCTGTTGTCTTCTGTAACTGATACATATACTCCTATTCCGCTGTATTCTCCAGATGTCTGCTCAATGAGGTCGTTGAATTCATCAACAGTCATATATTCCGAATATGGATCCTCAAGTACATTCAGCATTCCCTTGAGGGCTCCCTCGTACAGTTCACCTTCTTCTATATCATAAAGAAAATTTTCATCAACAAATCCTTCAATGTATTCTATCTTATTGTATTTGTCCTTCATTGTTTCATATTCAATATATTTATCATCAGTTATTATCACCTTGTCATAATTTTTAAGTGCAAAATAGTTATTTGCAACAGTGGTGATTACAATAGTTATTATTACGGCAACTATTACTGAGAAAAATGCCTTGGTTTTTGATATCATAAGTTACTCCTTTAAAATGTAATTGATTTAGCTTTCAACATTATACCATAGTAATCCTTAAATTTATATTAATTCCAGTTCAAATTTTACTTGATTTAATGTAGTAATATACATATAATAGACATGTTGCGTGCTCCTGTAGCTCAACTGGATAGAGCACCGGTCTTCGGAACCGGGTGTTGTGGGTTCGAGTCCTATTGGGAGCACCATTTTTATTGCAAAAATTTAACTGAAAATACATACTTCCGTATCAACTTCATATCATTTATGTGTTAAAATTAATATATATGAATATGGAGTGGTCTTATGAAAAAACATTTATCAATCTACATACTGCTTGCATTGGTACTTGCACTTACAGGCTGCACAGAGCCTGGTAATACTCCCCTGTCAAACACACCGTCAAACGAAATCATATCTTATAATGAAAATCCATCACAAAATGAAGTATCAACAGAAAACATCAAAAATATAATAAGAGAACTTTCTTCGGAAAAATACAAAGGAAGGCTTACCGGAACTACAGGAAACGAACTTGCAGTTGACTATATTGCCGGTTATTTTACAAACCTTGGCATCACCAGTGCAGATTTTGCAGAAATCTACAAACAGGACTATACTCAGCCTGCACTGATTATGAATTCAACACCGGAACTGTCCCTTGTTAAAGATGATGGTTGCGTAGTGAAAGATTTTATATTTCTTGACGACTTTACTAATGCTGTAATGGACGGGATAAGCTTGAAGAACGAAAAAATTCTGAAAATGGAAATCGCCGATGATGCATCTTTCTTTACCAACAGAAAAAAAGACCTGTCAGGAAAGGCACTGCTCGTATCTTCCGAACTAGGTGGCATTATTGAAAGAGACGAATTATATTCTTTCTGCAAAAGCACAGGAGCGGAGGGTCTAGTTCTGGAAGAAACTGAATATCAAGACTTTGTCTACGGACATCTTATCAGATACACCTCCCTTTATAGATATACAGGCGACAATTCACAGGGTTTTATGTTTTACCTTGTTGAACAAGATGTATTCAAGGATCTGCTAAACTCAGACAATGACAATCTAAAAATCCACATGAAGTCGGATTATGAAGTTAAAAATACTGTGGCATCAAATATTGCAGCCATGATTCCCGGAAAAAATTCTTCTGAAAATCTTGTCATAAGTGCTCATATGGATCATGTAGGAGACAATATGAACGGAACCTACAATCCAGGAGCCTTGGACAATGCTTCAGGTACAGCAACAGTAATGGAACTTGCCAGATACTTCATCAATATAGAAGAGAAGCCTCATATAAACCTGTATTTCGTTCTTTTCAACGGAGAGGAAGAAAACCTCTATGGATCAACTTATCTTGCCAGAAACTCCGATTTTACAGGAGACAACACCACTGTAATAAACATGGACATGGTAGGTTCCAAGGAAATCATGCCTCTGACCCTGCTTTCATCTACTCCTAATTCGCAAGAACTACAGGATGAACTGGCCGACTTTGCCACGAAGTATGGTATTGATATACAATACTCCAATGAAGGAGCAAGCGATAACCTTTCCTTCGAGTTGAATGGAATATCTGCAGTGACACTTATAAATGAAGACATGGACGGAATACACTATCCAGGAGACACCATTGAAAACATGGATGTTAACAGAACTGCCGAAATCGCAAAATTCCTGACCGAATATATACTTGAAAGCATATATTAACAATATTCATCAATATTTCATCCATTAATATTAATAGAAAAAATCACCTAAAAACTGGCCTGTAAAATCACAGCCCAATTTTTAGGCTAGAATACATACTTAATTTATATAGTAATGGATATTGGACAATGGTCAGAACCTATTACTTCGTTGTGTATTTCGGCATCCTTCACCTTGTCCATGAAACCCTTGTTTACAAAGAAATAATCTATTCTCCATCCTGCATTGTTCTGCCTAGCCTTGAACCTGTATGACCACCACGAATACTTGACTTCTTCAGGATAGATATGTCTGAATGTATCAAGGAATCCTCCCTCTACAAAGCCGTCCATCCATTCCCTCTCAATAGGAAGGAATCCAGATGACTTTGCATTGGTCTTTGGGTTTTTAAGATCTATTTCATTGTGCGCCGTATTGTAGTCTCCACAGACTATTACATTCTTACCTTCATCAACCAGTCCTGAAACATAGGATTGAAGCTCGACATAGAAATCCATCTTGAATTGAAGCCTTTCCTCCTTGGACTTTCCGTTTGGAAAATATATATTCATGAGTATAAAATCTTTAAATTCCATGGAAAGGGTCCTTCCCTCGATGTTGAATCTTTCATCTGGAAGCCCTGTCCAGACCTTTATTGGCTCCGTCTTTGTATAAACGGCTGTACCGCTGTATCCTTTTTTTTCTGCCGAATTGAAATAAGAATAATAGCCCTTTATGTTTACCAGTTCTTTATCCAGTTGTTCAATTTGAGCCTTTGTTTCCTGAAGGCATAATATATCTGGATCAGCTTCTCCCACCCATTCAATGAATCCTTTTTTCTGCACCGCCCTTATACCGTTTACATTCCAAGAATATATCTTCACGGTTTCCTCCGTAGTTTCTTCTTTTTAGTTTCCTTTACTGAATATTTTATCATAGTCTCTTCCGATTTCAACATTAATTTGAATATTTCCAAGGGTTTGAGCCCTTCATTAATGAGAATGATTTTCATAATTTGACAAATTAATCAAAAAGGAATATCATATATTTTATGGAAATCACAGAATGGAGAGTGCATAATGTTATATTCAAGTAAATTCAAAAAAATCATGTCTTTAGCTGTGGTTGCTGCCATAGTTTTGGGACTGCTGCTACCATTAACTTCCTAAAAAAGAGAGGTAGAAAACATTGGAAAGATCACTTGTATTAATTAAACCCGATGCCGTCAAAAACAAGAATGTAGGAAATATAATTTCTATCTATGAGAAGCATAATTTTAAAATCGAACAGATAAAAATACTTATTCCCGACGAACTCTTATTATCGCGACATTACGAAGAACACAAGGGCAAGGATTTTTACGTAGAGCTTATTGAGTTCATGAGAAGTGACAGGGTCGTAGCCTTAGTATTGACTGGTGAAAACGCTGTAAATAAAGTCAGAAAGATTAACGGAAGTACAAATCCCTACGAAGCCGAAGAAGGTACAATAAGAAAAGCTTACGGGACAGGATTGACCATGAACGCCGTTCATGCTTCAGCATCGGTTGAAGAAGCAGAAAAAGAAATCAGCATCTGGTTTCAACAATAATATTTACCCTGAAAATAAGAAACAAACGTAAAAACAGGAGGCTTAGCCTCCTGTTTTAATATACAAATTTAATTATCCATTTTTTTGCTTAGCTGTTAATAATACCCAAGCTTTTTAGATATTTGTGTTGTGAGTTCAACCAGTCTCTCGCCTATTTTCTTTCTGACATCCTTGGTCATTCTGGAATTGGGTCCCGATACACTGATTGCATAATTTGCTCTGCCCGTATGATCTCTGATTGGAGCACTCACGCAGGTCAGGCCATTCTCATATTCCTGAAGATCCTCAGCATATCCCTTTTCTCGTGCAGCTTGTATCTGAAGCTTTACTTCTTCCTTGTCTGTCAATGTATATTCTGTAAACTTCATAAGTCTTACATTCTTCAATATATCCTTGATTTCATCATCAGACAACGTGGACATCATAGCCTTGCCCACTGCAGTGATATACATTGGTAGTCTCGTTCCCTCTTCAGTGCTTATTCTCATTGAATGGGGACTGTCTTTTTTATCAAGATATATTACGAGAAGGTCGTTCCTAGCTACAAGGTTTACAGTTTCAGAAAATTCATTAACAAGCATCTCAAGATATGGCTCGCATATAGCTCTAATGTTGGCATTTACCATTGTTCCAAGTCTAAAAAGCTCCATTCCAAGCCTGTACCTTCCTGAATTTGGTTCCTTTGCCAAAAGACCTGCTTTTTCCAGAGTTGAAATAAGGTTGAAGGCTGTACTCTTGTGGAGTTCAGTTATTTTACTTATTTCCGTAACACCAAGCTCTTCATTTTGTTCAAAGCTTCTAAGTATTGCTATGGCCCTGTCAACAGACTGAATAGTTTTTCCTTCTTTACTCATAGTATCTCCTATATTGTGATATATCATTCCATATCGTGGTACATACATGATACCATAGAAAAAAATATAAAGCAATAAATTCTAAAAAAATCCCGGCTAAAAGCCGGGATTTTCATATCATTTCTTAGTACTTCATTTCTGCCATTCTTTTGTAGCTTTCATATCTTTCATTGGCATCATTTTCTGCCTTAGCGAAAAGTTTATCAGCTATTTCAGGGAATTGCATTTGAAGTGAAGTATATCTTACTTCGCTTTCAAGGTATTCTCTGAATGATGCAGTAGGCTCTTTAGAATCAAGAACGAAAGGATTCTTTCCTTCTTCTCTAAGAAGAGGATTGAACCTGTAAAGGTGCCAGTAACCTGCTTCAACAGCATCTTTTTCTTTTGTTTGAGTTTTGCCCATTCCAGCTTTTATTCCATGGTTTACACATGGAGCGTAAGCCATAATTAGTGAAGGTCCTTTGTA
>NZ_CEZJXU010000054.1:0-8565 GCF_983023055.1 Dethiosulfatibacter sp.
AATTTTATTAATTCTATAAGTACACTGAATCCGGAACAGAAGTATGTATTGTTTTATGGTAAGGAAATTGTCGGATATCCTTCAGGCATGGGAAAACTTTCAGAATTCATGAGAGGGAATGATATTGTTCCGGTGATGATAGAAAGTGGAGAGCAGAGAGAACATCTTGTCCAAAGTGGTCTTGACAGTCTGGTACAATCCCTTGACTATTCTGCAATAAGAGCGTTTACAATGTGGGATTACATAAGAGAAAGAATAGGTTCTTATAATTATACGGGAGCCGAGGAAATAGAAAACTCGTTATACAGGTCTATTACTGAAAGAAACATAAGATTCATATATTTCAAGCCTTATATGGATGGGGATTTAAATTATTCAGATGACGAAGAACTTTATGTTGATTCCTTCGCAAGTCTTGATGATAGACTTGCGTCTCATGGAATTAAAATTGGAGATCCTGCAGAAATGGGAAACACAAAGCTTTCCATTCTTAATACATACATCATGAGTCTAGGAATTATAGCAATAGGCATTTATTTGATTAATGTATTGCTGTCAATTGATAATAAAATAAACTTTATAATTTTTGCAGTGGCTGCTGCAATGTTTGGCTTGCTTGCCTTTGTTAAATTCGAACTGGCAAAAGTCTCTTTTGCCTTATTGGGAGCTGTTTGTTTTTCCTCACTTTCAGCTTATATATTGGCGGTGGAAGGTTCCAAAGTTGTAAATGGCAAATTAGGTCTTTTAAAGTGTATACTTAAATCTACTAAGATTCTTGTTATTTGCACTGCAATAGTTCTCATAGGGGGCTTGTACTCCACATCATTTTTGTCCGAGTCCAAATTTATGCTTGAAATGGATATATTCAGAGGTGTGAAGATTAGTCAGATTATTCCTATTGCTGCAATGGTGGTGTTTTATCTTAAAATCATCTACAAGAAGATGGATGATAGTGTCCCTAAAATGGTTAAGCGATTCTTAATGATTGACATAAAGATATTATATGTTGTTATTGGCCTAGCCCTTGGATATGTGGGGTACGTATATATTTCCAGAACAGGTCATGAAACTTCTGTACAGCCTTCAGATATTGAAATGATAGTCAGGAATTTTCTTGAAAGGGAACTGCCTGCAAGACCTAGAACCAAGGAATTTTTAATAGCATTCCCGGCTCTTTATGGCATGGTTTATTTCTTAAATAAAGACTATAAAATCATTGCGGGAATTATGTCCGTTGGAGCTGTAATTGGCCTAGCATCAATAGTAAATACATTTAGTCATATAAGAAGTCCACTTTATCTTTCTGTAGCAAGGAGTGGATTCTCCTTCTTGTTTGGTATAATTACAGGCGTGGTTGCAATAATAGCAATTGATGTTGCATATAAAATATTCTGTAAGTACAAGGAGTCATTGGATGCGTAGGATTTTACTTGCAGGGTATTATGGTCTGAACAACATTGGTGATGAGGCCATACTTGAAAAATTTATTGATATGATAAGGGAAAGTTCTGAAGATATAGAAATTAGTGTTTTGTCTGGAAAGCCTGAATATACCGAAAAAACATTTAATGTAAACTCTGTAGACAGAAAAGATTTTTTCCGAGTAAACAGTGCCATAGTGAAAAATGATATTGTAGTATTTGGAGGAGGGAGTCTTCTTCAGGATATTACAAGCAAAAAAAGCATTTACTACTATTTGTATCTGATTCTTGTTTCTGAATTTTTCAATAAGAAGGTAGTGTTGCTGAGCCAGGGAATTGGACCCATTGAGGGAAAATTCAACAGATGGATTACTGCAAGGCTACTGAACAAGGCCGATAGAATAACTGTAAGGGATATCAATTCCTTTAATGTATTGAAGGAACTGGGTGTCAAGGTAGCTAAAACAGGTTTTTCAGCAGATCCTGTAATAGATTACGGACCTGACAGCAAGTTCGAAAATAAGGATACAACAGTTGTGGGAATATCCATTAGAAAATGGAAGGATATTGACGTAGTTTCTCCAATTGTTGAGATAATAGAGAAACTTCATGAAAAAGGAATGAACGATGTTCTAATACCGTTTCATTTCGATGAAGATATTGAAATAATTGAAGAAATTGAAGCAAGAACAGATGTTGAGTTGGGAACAGTGAAGGATAAAATGACGTCAAAGGAATTATATGGCCTTATTGGGAAAATAAGTCTCCTTTTAGGTGCTAGACTTCATTCACTTATATTTGCAGTTTCATCATCTGTGAAAATTTCGGCAATATCCTATGATCCCAAGGTTGAATATTTCATGAAGAGTCTGGGTATGAAATCAATATGTAATATTGAAAATATAGATACTGACAAAGTTTGCAACGATATATTTGAAAAACTTGAAAGTGACATAGAATATATTGGGAAAAGGGATGAACTTGTTGAAACCCTTAAAGAGAATAAAAAAATAATAATGGAATTACTTGAGGAATAATATGAACAAAATTTCTATAATGGATGTAGGTCTAAACAACACCACAAAATTAGATGCAAGTGAAATGATAAAAAATCACCTGGAAAAGGGAGGAGATGAAATATTTACGATTTTCACTCCTAATACCGAGATTATCATGTTTTGTAATAATGATAGTGAATTAAAAAGAATAATAAACAAAGGTAGCTTGGTTCTTCCTGACGGTATTGGATTGATTTATGCTTCAAGAATCAGAAGGCTTCCCTTGAAGGAAAGGGTAACGGGTTTTGATACCTCTGTTGAAATATTGAATATTGCAGTTGAGAAGGAATATAAGGTATTCCTGCTAGGTGGAGCACCTGGCGTTGCTGAAAAGGCGACTGAAAACATAAGAAAAGAATTCGGTGACATAGTATGTGGTCATCAGCACGGATATTTCAAGGGACAGCATGTAGGACATGCCGACCATGAAGAGGAAAAGGAAATAATAAAAAGAATCAATGACCTTAAGCCTGACATAATTTTTGTGGGACTTGGGTCGCCAAAACAGGAAAAATGGATTGAATATCACAGGAACAATTTAGATGTAAAGCTGATTATAGGTAATGGAGGCACAATAGATGTCTTGTCGGGAACTGTTAAAAGAGCTCCTCAATTCTTTCAGAAATTGGGTCTTGAATGGCTGTACAGGTTGTTGTCAGACCCCAAAAGAATAAATAGACAGATTTTACTTCCTGTATTTATGCTGAAGATACTCTTTGGACCAAAAGATATTGTGAAAAACCAATAATTAATTTGAATAATCGCAGAAAGTCTGTAAAATATAAGGTAGTATAGAAAATGGAGAATTAATATGATGTTAGAATTTAATGATGTTACGAAAGTATACAAGGACAAGTTTACAGCTGTTCAAAATATTGACTTAAAAATTGAAAAGGGAAGCTTTTCCTTTATTGTTGGGAAAAGTGGTGCAGGCAAATCAACTTTAATCAAGCTTCTTATAAAGGAAATAAATCCTAGCGAGGGAAAGCTCTTCTTTGATGGAGAGGACATTACTTATCTTAGCAGCAGGAAGGTGCCTATCCATAGAAGAAAAATCGGAGTAATTTTTCAAGACTTTAGACTTTTAAATAGGAAGACTGTTTACGAAAATATTGCTTTTGCAATGGAAATGGTTGGACATTCACCAAAGGTTATCAGAAGAGAGGTTCCGACGGTGTTGAGTATGGTCGGACTTAGTGACAAGGCAAACAATTTCCCCAATGAGCTTGCGGGAGGGGAGCAGCAGAGAATTGCAATTGCCAGAGCAGTAGTAAACAAGCCGGATCTGATAATTGCAGACGAACCTACTGGAAACCTGGACCCTGAAACAACTTTTGAAATAATGAAAATATTTACTGAAATAAACAGAAGGTACGACTCTTATTATGGCAACCCACGACAGAATGATAGTGGATGCAATGAAAAAAAGGGTTATAGAACTTAAAAACGGGAAAATCATCAGAGATACGAAGGAAGGGGAATATTACAATGTTTACTAAGATTATTAAGCATACTTTTAAGCAGGGTTTTCAGGGAATATTCAGAAATAGGACGATGAGTATAGCGTCCATAGGTTCCATAACTGCGGTGCTTGTCATATTGGGTCTGGTGCTTATGCTTATATTGAATGTAAATGCATTGTCATTGTCAACAAAGGAACAATTTGACGAGATTTATGTCTATTTGGATGACAATATTTCAAATGAAAGAATAAGGGAAATCGGTGAAGAAATAAATGATATTGAAGGAACTATGTCATCCGTATTCCAGTCAAAGGAACATGCTCTTGAAAACATGAAAGAAGACTTTGGAAATGATGCATATCTTCTTGATGGACTGGCAAACAATCCTCTTCCTAATGCTTATGTAGTTCAGTTGGAAGATGTTTCCTATTCAAAATCAGTAGTGAACAAGATTGAGAAGACAGATGGCATTGAAGAAGTAAGATACTACAACGATCTTGTAGAAAAGCTTATAAACATGGCCGGCTTCATTAAGACTTCTGGAATGTTCATCATAATGATACTTCTTCTTGTTAGTATATTTATAATACAAAATACTATTAAAATCACAGTAGCATCTAGAAAAACGGAAATAGAGCTTATGCAGTTTATTGGTGCTTCAAACGGTTTTGTAAGGGGACCATTTCTTCTGGAAGGGATAATTCTGGGACTTTTGGGTTCAATACTGTCTATTATTATAGTATTGAACGGTTATGACTACTTGGTGTCCCTGGCAAATGAAAAGTTTTTTGCCATGCTTTCTGTAAATCTTATACCTGCAAGTATGATATCCTTTGATCTACTTATAATATTTGTCACCATAGGTGTTGGAATCGGCATATTGGGCAGTATAGTATCTCTAAAAAAATTCTTGAGTGTCTAGGAGGGTGAAATGATTAGAAAAGTATTTGTATTGTTTGTTGTTTTTGTTTTAGCATTTGCAGCTATGACTGCCGAGGCGTCAAGCATTGGCGACTTGCAGAGTGAGTTAAAGAATAATGAAAATAAAATCGACAGCATAACCGACAAACTTAAGGAAGTGAAATCGGAAAAATATGGTGTTGAAAAACAAATTGATGAACTTGATAACCAAATACGTTCATTTGTTTCTGAGGAAGATGGTCTTAATGATATTGTAACAGAATTTGAAAACAACATTTCGTTGAAGGAAGCTGAAATAGTACAAATCAAGTCTGATATTTCATCTAATACAGATCTTCTCGAGGAAAGATTGAGAGCGATGTATAAGAATGGTGCCGTAGGATATATTGAAGTTCTTTTCAATGCAAATGATGTAGTTGATTTTCTTACGAGGGCTGATATGATTCAGAGAGTTGTGAATAGCGATGTTGAAATACTTGAAGGTCTTGAAAGTCAGCAGACAGATCTTGAAATAGCTCAACTAGCACTTAAGTCTGAACAGAATAATTATTATAGGGCGATTGAGGATGTTCAGAGCAAAAGGAATGACGTGGAAATAGCTAGTCGTGCCAAAGAAACTTATATGTCTAGTCTAGAAGATAATATAGATGAGCTTAAAAAAGAAGAACAAAAGCTTCTCGATGCATCGAATGACATTGAAAAGAAAATCAAGCAAAAACAGCTTGAAATACAATATGCAGGCGGAGAAATGAACTGGCCTGCACCAGGTTATTACAGAATAACTTCTCCATATGGAATGAGGCCTCATCCTCTATATGGATACTGGAGCATGCATACGGGAGTTGATGTAGGAGTACCTATGCGTTCCAATATAGTTGCTCCAAATTCAGGTGTAGTAACCTACGCTGGATGGTATGGAGCCTATGGTAATATAGTACTAATAGATCACGGTGGTGGAATATCCACATTGGCGGCCCACAACACCTCCGTTTTGGTATCTGAAGGTCAAAGTGTAACAAAGGGACAGGTAGTATCATATTCAGGAACTACAGGGATGTCTACAGGACCGCACCTTCATTTTGAGGTAAGGATAAACGGAAAGCATACGAATCCAATGGCTTATTTTGAATAGTTATTGATTAAAATACTCAGGGCTTTAGGTCCTGAGAAAATTATTCCATAAATTGTCTTGACATTGGGAGGATAATTAATTATAATAAACAAGAACAAAGTAGAGGTATCCGCTTCTCACCTTACGGCACAGTTGTGTAGCCAGTATGGTTAATAGTTTTGGTTTCTGAAGATAGCGGATTAGTGCTGTCTTTTTTCTATTTAGGAGGTGTAATTATTAAAGAACTTGATATTAATAGTCAAATCAGGGACAGAGAAATTAGAGTAATAGCTGCAGACGGTAGTCCGCTTGGAGTGCTCGATACTAGGGAAGCCATGAGGCTTGCTGAAGAAAAGAAACTTGATTTGGTAAAGGTGTCACCAAATGCTAAACCACCTGTATGCAAGATTATGGATTACGGGAAATTCAAATATGATACAACAAAAAAAGAAAAAGAATCTAAGAAAAAGCAAAAGATTGTCAATGTTAAGGAAATAAGAATGACCCCTACTATTGATGAACATGATTTGCAGGTTAAGATTAAAAATGCTAATAAGTTCTTAGCAAAAGGTGATAGAGTCAAGGTTGTTGTAAGATTCAGAGGAAGACAATTAGGTCACACAGACATCGGTAGACAAGTTTTATTGAAATTCATTGAAGCTACTTCTGAACTTTCGGTAGTTGATAAAAGACCGAAAATGGAAGGTCGTCAAATGGTTATGTTTTTAAATTCAAAAATTTAATATTAGGAGGAGGATTAACATGCCTAAAATTAAGACTAATAGATCAGCCGCTAAAAGATTTAGTAAAACTGGAAGCGGAAAAATTAAAAGAGCGAAAGCAACAAAGAACCACTTTACAGGCAAAAAGTCATCAAAGAAGATAAGAAATCTTAGACAATCAACTTTGGTTTCTAGTGGCGATTTTGAAAGAGTAAGTAAATTAATACCGTATAAGTAATGAATTAGGAGGTTTATCATGGCTAGAGTTAAAAAAGCGTTAAACGCTAAAAAGAAGCACAAGAAGATTCTTAAGCTCGCAAAAGGATATTATGGAGCTAAGAGTATTCAATATAGAACTGCAAATCAAGCAGTAATGAAGTCACTTTCTTACGCATATGTAGGAAGAAAGTTGAGAAAAAGAGAATTCAGACAATTATGGATTACAAGAATAAATGCAGCAGCAAGACTTAATGGATTGTCTTACAGCAGATTCATCAATTGCCTTAAGACACATGATGTTGAGATTAACAGAAAAATGCTTGCTGAAATGGCTGTAAATGATGCAGATGGTTTCAAAGCACTTGTAGATTCAGTAAAATAATGATTTTTATAAAATAACCGCGACAATAGCGGTTATTTTTTTATTTAAATTCTTTAAAAAGCAGCGTCTAAGTGCTATAATGTAAAAATGAACTAATAGTAGGTGATTGATATGGAAAGAATTGAAAGAAATGGAAATAAGTATTCAAATCTGAAGCTGCATCCATCGCATTTTTTAATACTTTGGTTTGCAATTCTCATATTTATAGGAGCCACGCTTCTTAATCTGCCCTTTGCATCTGTAGACGATAGGAGCATAGGATTCATTGACGCACTTTTCACTGCTGCATCAGCCGTATGTGTAACAGGGCTTGTTGTAGTGAATACTGCCGCTCACTGGACCATTTTTGGAAAGCTTGTGATACTGACCTTGATTCAGGTGGGTGGACTGGGTATAATGACTATGGCAACACTCATAGCTTTTATTCTTGGAAAGAAGATAACACTTAAGGACAGGCTTCTAATGCAGGAAGAGATGAATACAACTACAATTCAGGGAGTTGTTCTTTTAACAAGAAGGATAATTTTTCTAACAATTGGAGTAGAACTTGTTGGAACAATTTTCCTTTCAATGGCTTTTATTAAGGATTATGGAACAGTGAAAGGAATCTGGTTTGCGGTATTCCATTCAGTATCTGCATTCTGCAATGCAGGATTTGATATAATAGGAAACAGTCTGGTAAACTATGTGGATAGTCCGATTGTAAATCTTACAGTCGTTGGACTCGTAGTAATCGGGGGTCTTGGATTTTATGTAATAATGGATATTGTACAGAAGAAAAGATTCAAGAGTTATATGCTTCATACTAAGCTTGTTTTGATTATTTCAGCATCCTTGCTTGTCTTTGGATTTATAACCATGTTTTTATTTGAATACAGCAATCCACTTACAATGGGAAATCTTGGACTTAAAGGGAAGATACTTAGTTCTTTTTTTCATTCAATGACTCCAAGAACTGCAGGATTCAATACATTGGATACGGGATCCCTTACTATGCCTTCGACTTTTCTAACTCTTATAATGATGTTTATTGGAGGCTCGCCAGGCTCCACTGCGGGTGGTGTTAAAACCACTACAGTTGGTATTGTTGTAATAGCAGTATTTAGAATGGTTAAGGGAAATGAAGATGTTGAAGTCTTATGGAAGAGGATACCAATCAAGTTGATTCTGAGGGCAATTTCCATCATTGGTATAGCCATGATGATTATAACGATTTCCACATTAATTCTTCTCGTTAGTGAAAAGAATTTGGGACTTTCCTTCATAGA
>NZ_CEZJXU010000055.1:0-8440 GCF_983023055.1 Dethiosulfatibacter sp.
ATCCAAAAGTTATATTCGGTACAAATACTCCGTCCATAACATCTATATGCACATACTCGGCCCCTGCTTCGTCAATCATTTTTATGTCTTCTCCAAGCCTGCTAAAATCCGCAGATAATATTGATGGTGCTATCTTTTTCATTTTCTTCCTCCCGAAATCAATTCTTTATATAATTCTATATAACTGTTGTATCGCGCTTTGCTTATTTCTCCATTTTCCACGGCTTCCTTTACTCCGCAGTCAGGTTCCTTATAATGATTACAACTATTAAATCTACAGTCATTATACTCCTTAAATTCGATGAAATACTCCTTCAGATTGTATTTATCTATCCCTTCCAGATTTAATGAACTGAAACCTGCAGTATCAACCACCCATCCGCCAAAACTAAGAGTGAAAATTTCTGCATGCCTGGTAGTGTGCTTGCCCCTTTTCAATTTTTTACTGATTTCACCGGTCTTTAGATTAAGACCTTCCTCTATTATGTTAACCATTGTAGACTTGCCTACTCCCGATGGTCCAGCAAAAACAGAAATCTTGTCTTTAAGTATTCCTTTCAGGTCATCAAGGGATTCAGGTACCATCATTGATGTCAGAACCACTTTGTAGCCGGCCTTTTCATAAAGCTCTTTAATCCTTAGTGATTCTTCCTGGTCTAGGTCCGTTTTGTTTATGCATATTATTGCTTCGACATTATTAAGCTCAGCCTGTATTAGAAATTTATCCAAAAGTCTGAAATTGGGATTCGGTTTCTCTACAGCAAAAACAATTATAGCCTGCTCTACATTTGCAACGGGCGGTCTTATTATTTCGTTGCTTCGCTGAAAAATTTCCTCAACATATCCAACAGTTGAATCTTCTTCCGTAATCCTAATTCTGCATCGATCTCCAACAATAGGCTTTATATCCTGTTTCCTAAAAAGGCCCCTTGCCCTGCATTCGATAATTTCACTGCCCGTATCTACGTAGTAGAATCCGCCCAGACATTTAAGTATGATTCCTTTTTGAAATTTATTCTCCAAAATTTATCTCCTTGACTTCGTAATATTCACTGTTTATGAATATCTCGAATTTCTGAACTCCAAAGCCTTCAATGCTGATTGTTAGAGGGCTCATTTCCGTTTTAACTTGGTTTTCATATACGATAATCCTTTTGTCTTCCAATACTCTTTCCACTAGAAGATGTACCTTTTTCTTGTCCTGCGGAAGTTCTATAACAAGCTCGCCGTTTCCTGAAACATCATTATCAGTAGTATCATCAGGATTTTCAATCTGTATCTCAACACCTGAACTAACTATCAGATTTATTGAAGTACCCATTTCAACTTCAGTTCCACTTGGATAACTTTGATAAAGAACAAGATCCATCCCCACTTCATCTGATGGCTTGTAGGTGATTTCTCCAACAGCAAATCCTCTCTCTAGAATAGTATTCTGAACAGCATCTATCGGTTTTCCTAAAAGATCAGGCATTAGTATATATTCAACTTCAGGACCCTTGCTCAGTACATAGGATACTTCAGTATCTTCCTTTACCATAGTCCCTACTTCTGGAACCTGTCTTATTACAAGACCCCAAGGTATAGTATCATTAAATTCATAGGTCACATCACCTTCTGCAAGGTCATTTTCCTTCAATATTACAATGGATTCGTTTGAGTATTTATGAGTCAAGTCAGGTATCTTTACAAGCCTCTCCCCTAAACTCACCACAACTTCAATCGGAAATTTCTCTCTAAGTTCCTGGCCTTCATTTATACTCTGATTTATGACAAGTCCTTCTGCAAATTCGGAATTATAAATTTCATCCTTGACGCTGAATTTAAGACCAAGAGTTTCAACGGTTTCTTTTGCCAGTTCTTCAGTAAGCCCTATAAGACTTGGAACCGCAACCACCGGGACCGTAAGATAATCTTTGATGAAATTCAAGGCTATTACAGATACCGTACCTGTAACAACAAGTGCTGCAATAATGGCAAGAAGTGTATATTTGAACCTACCCTTCACCACTTCTCTTTCTTCTTTTTCTTCTTCATATTCTTCTTTTTTATTTTTATTTTTCTTTAATTTTACCTTCTCTTCTTTTTTGACAAAATTCTTTCCATTGCTGTTTTTTTCTTCTCCATCAAAAAACTTATTGAAGGCCTCATTTTTCTCTTCACTGCCCAAACCGTCAGTATGCATTCCATAAAGAGATGATTTTCCATATATCTTTTTGATATCTTCAATTACTTCACTGACACTGTTATATCTCATTGTTGATTTATTATTGGTGCATTTAAGAACAATTTCATCAACCCTTGCAGAAACCTCTTTATTTATAAGTGATGGAGCCATTACTCTTTCATTTACATGCTTAAGGGCAATGGAAATAGGAGAATCACCTTTGAATGGAAGCTCTCCTGTAAGAAGCTCATACATAACTATTCCCAGAGAATATATGTCTGATTTTTCATCAACATATCCTCCCCTTGCCTGTTCAGGTGACAAATAGTTTACTGAACCCAGAGTTTTGTCATTGTTTGTTATAGTTTTATTGGTCACAGCCCTTGCGATTCCAAAATCCGCAACCTTAACAAGATTATACTTGTTTACCAATATGTTGTGTGGCTTTATATCCCGGTGTACAACTCCGTTGAAATGTGCATGTTCGAGACCTTCACATATTTGAAGAGATATGTCTAGAACCTTCCCTATTGGAAGTGGATTTTCCTGCTCGATCATTTCATTTAATGCAATCCCCGTTACCAGCTCCATTACTATGAAGTATATATCCTCGTCTACTCCAGTATCATAAATATTTACAATATTTTTGTGGTTGAGTCTGGCCGCAGACATGGATTCCTGCTTGAACTTGTCAATAAACTCCTGGTCCTTGGTAAACTCTGCCTTCAATACCTTGATTGCTACAAATCTATTTAAAACATTGCATCTGGCCTTATATACATATGCCATTCCGCCACTGCCTATTTCCTCTATTATTTCATATCTATTATTTAATACGCTTTTCATTATTCACCTCAATCTAATTGTTGATGACAATAACTGATATATTGTCACTTCCACCTCTGGCATTCGCTTCACTTACCAGCCTGTCCACAATCTCTTCATCCCTGTTGTTCATAACTATATCCTTAATTTCAACCTTGTCAATATAGTTGGTTAGTCCGTCTGAACACAGTATTATACTGTCAATATCATACAAATCTTCAATATAAAAATCAGGTTCGACATCATTATAAGTACCAAGGGATTTCGTTAGGACATTTCTTTGGGGATGCGTAGACAATTCGTCTTTAGTAATCTGTCCTTTTTTAAACATTTCATTCACAAGAGAATGATCCTCAGTCACTTGAAGAATTTCATCCTTTCTAACTATGTAAGTTCTGCTATCTCCAATATTACCTACATAAAGCTTCCCTGTTTTTCTGTTTACAAGAACCATGGTCATTGTTGTACCCATTCCTTTGCATTCAGGCTCTTTTGAAGCAACATCAAAAATTCTCATGGAACTTGTCTTGAAAATATCCATCAAAAACTCAAGGGGCAATTCCATAAATTTACCAATGTTTCTGTTAAAATAGTCGGCAGCTGTTTCAATGGCAATTTTGCTTGCAACATCTCCGGATTTATGTCCACCCATACCATCAGCAACAATCGCAATTATAAAATCTCCACTGTTGTCATAATATATTGCATCTTCATTTCTTTCTCTCTTGTTGCCTACATCAGTTTTGTAATAAGCTTTCATAATTCACTCCCGATTATTAATGTAATTCCTTCTCAATTGACCGCAAGCTGCATTTATATCTCTGCCTAGTTCTCTTCTTATTGTTGCATTTATTCCGTTTTTATTTAAATAATTGTTGATTTTAACAGTTTCTCTGTGGGAAGGAGCTTCACCGTCAAACTCCTCAATAGGATTAAGCGGTATAAGATTTACATGACAGTTGGAATTTTTAAGAAGCTTTACCAACTCCCTCAAATCTTCAGATCCATCGTTAAATCCCTTAATGATAATATATTCATATGTAACCCTTCTTCCAGTCTTTTCCGTATAATAATCACATGATTTTATCAAATCCTTAAGTGGATAATTTTTGGAAGCAGGTATTATCTTATCTCTTTTATCCTGAACAGCCGAATGTAGGGATACAGCAAGATTGAATTGCATTCCTCCATCGACGGCTTCGTAGATTCCAGGAATAATTCCGCAGGTTGAAAGAGTTATCTTTCTTCTACTTATATTCATTCCTTTTTCATCCGTTATTATGTCTATGAATCTCTTAACATTTTCAAAATTATCAAAGGGTTCTCCCGATCCCATAATCACCACACTATTGATTTTGGTGGTTAAATCTTTTTGAATAATGTAAATTTGTTCCAGCATTTCAGAAGCTCTCAAATTTCTTATTCTACCGTCTTTTGTTGATGCACAAAAAAGGCATCCCATATTGCATCCAACCTGAGATGAAATACAGACACTCTCTCCAAAATCATAATTCAAATAAACACTCTCAATAACATTACCGTCTTCCAGCTCAATCAAATATTTTTTAGTATTGTCCTGTGACGAATCAAGCCTTTTATGAACTCCTGGCTTGTCAAATTCGTAATTACCATTCATGTATTCCGTAAAAGCTTTGGGAAGATTTTTCATTTCCTTAAAATCTAAAGCCATCTTCATGTGGATCCATCTGAACATTTGATCCGCTCTGAATCTGGGAAAACCACTGTCCACTACCAGCTTTTCCATTTCATTATAGTCTAAATTATTTATATACATATGTATTCTCCAAAATTACTGATATTATATCATGAACTAAGTTGATTTGTATATCAGTTCTTAACCAGCGATGCAATAAAAAAGCCGTCCATATTGTCTCTTTGAGGATAAATCTGCAGATATCCCTCAGAAACAGGTTTTCCACCTACTTCAAACCCTGTAAATTCTAAGTCCTGGTTATTCTTTAAAAATCTTCTTACAAGATTAATATTTTCATTGTCTAAAACAGAACATGTTGAATAAACAAGCCTGCCACCTTTCTTCAAATACTTTGAAGCATTCTCAAGAATGCCATACTGGATTTTTTCAAGTTCATCCAAAGCATCAACTTTAAGATTGTATTTAATTTCAGGTTTTCTTCTTATTATACCAGTATTGCTGCAAGGTACATCCACTATGCAATAATCGAACTTTTCTAAAAATTCCGGGATGATTTCCAACCCGTCCTGTACCCTTGTCTCGATATTATTAAGTCCAAGTCTTTCCGCTGTGTTTTCAACAAGTTTCAACTTGTTCTCATAAATATCACAGCAAAGAACCAACCCGGTATTTTTCATAAGTTCGGCTGAATGGAGGCATTTGCCGCCAGGTGCACAACACATGTCTATAATATCAGAATCCATGTCGGGATCAAGAATCTCGGACACAAGTATGGAGCTTTCATCCTGAGGTGTTATTAACCCATTTTTAAATTCATCCATTTCCTGTAGTCTGTGAATATTTTTGATTATTATTCCATATTTTGATTTATCTGTTTTCTTCACTTCATATTTATCACCATATTTTTCCAAAAATCCATCCCTTGAAACAATTGAAGTATTTATCCTAAATATAGTATCCGGTTTTGAATTTGAAGCTATGCAAAACTTTTCAGTTTCTTCCATGCCAAATTCTTCTACCAGCAACTTCAAAAATTCAACAGGATATGAATATTTTATAGACAGTCCTTCTATACCACCTATTTCGTCTATCTTCGTTAATATATTATCCTTGTTTCTAACAATATTTCTTAAAACACCATTTACAAACCTTGTACTCTTGAACAAATATTTTTTTGTCAGTTCAACGCTATCATTTACTATTCTAGTATAGGATATTCTTTCACTGAAAAATATCTGAAAAACTGCAGCCCTCATTATATTCAGCACATTTTTATTAATCTTCTTTATTTTTACAGAAGAATATTCAGATATTACCCAGTCAGAGAAAATCAGGTTTTCAAGAACTCCGTTGAACGTATAAAGGTACAAATCCTTTTCTTTTTTATCTTGAATCTTACCCATTGAAGCGACAGATTCAATATTTGAATATTTTTTCTCAGTTAAAACCCTGTACAAAGAATCGACTACATACTTTCTATATTTCATAACTACTCCTGAATTATATATTTTTAATACTTAAGGACAAAGAATCTCCAATACTTTATCCTGATAACAGTTTAAGTCCAATCATAAATTAAAGGCTGAATATTCAGCCTTTAATCTCTTCTACCATATCCTGACAAAATGAGCAGCCTTATAAGCTGACTGACTGCAATCAATGCGGCAGCTACATATGTCAATGCTGCTGCATTAAGAACTTTTTTAGCACCTTTGATATCATCATCATAGAGTATTCCAAGACTTTCCAACTGTACTATTGCCCTGCTGCTTGCATCAAATTCCACAGGAAGTGTAACAAGCTGAAAAATAACTACAGCCAGAAATAAAAATACTCCTATTCTTATAAACCCTACAATTCCAAGAAAAAAGCCAAGTAATATTACCAACCATACTATCTTTGAGCTGAAGCTGACTACAGGAGCCATTGAGTTCCTGATTTCAAGAGGCATGTATTTCCTTGAATGCTGTATGGCATGTCCAACTTCATGAGCAGCAACACCATAAGCTGCTATTGATCTGTTTCCATAAACAGAATCCGATAGTCTCAATACTCCGCTTCTTGGATCATAGTGATCTGTAAGATTTCCTCTTACATGTTCAATGCTAATATGCTCAAGGTCATTCTTGTCCAGTATCATCCTTGCTATATCACAGCCAGTATAATTTCCTCCGGAAAAAACTCTTGAATATTTCTTGAATGTATTTTGTATTTTTTGCTGAGCATACATCGAAATTATTATTGCCGGTAAAAGCAGCAGGAAGGTCGAATCGAAATAGAACATATTATTCACCTCTTAATTCATAACCGATTTCAATTTCATTTCCAGCAAGAAAGGACCTTATGTCCATTCTTCTTTTGCCTGGCAGTTGAATCTCCTTTATTAAAAGAAATCCATCTACTACAGCAACCTTAATCGATATACTGTCTACAGAAACGATTGTGCCAGGAAATATATTGTGATTATCAACAATATATTCAGTATTAAAAATCTTAACCTTTTTATCCTTGTACAGCATTACTGAACCAGGCCAGGGATCAAGCCCTCTAACCTTATTGTGTATATTCAGACCAAAGTCATTCCAGTCTATCATACTCATGCCTTTTTTTAGCATGGATGCATAGGTTGAACTTTCATGGTCCTGTTCTTCAGCTACAAGCTTATTATCAAGTATTCCTTCAATAACTTCAACTATCATGTCGCCACCCATGACCATAAGTCTGTCATGAAGCTCTCCTGCAATTATTTGTTCGTCAAGTTCCATCTCTTTCTTCAAATACATGGGTCCGGAATCAAGACCTTCTTCTATTTTCATTATAGTTATACCTGTCTTTTTTTCACCCTTTAGAATTACCCAGTTTATAGGTGCAGCCCCCCTGTACTTAGGCAAAAGAGATGCATGTATATTCAAGCATTCATATTTAGGGATCTCGAGTATTTCCTTTTTCAATATTTGTCCATATGCTGTAACTATTATGAAGTCAACATTATACGAAGTCAATACCTCCAAGCTTTCACTACTGTTCACATTTTCAGGTTGGAATATATCAAGTCCAAATTTTTCAGCAGATTCCTTGACAGGGGTCTTGAGAATCTTCTTTCCCCTTCCTTTTGACTTATCCGGCTGAGTAACCACCAATACAACTTCATGGCCGGCACTGTAGATTCTTTCCAATGCCGGTACAGCGAAATCAGGTGTACCCATATAGATTATCCTACTCATTAATATCCTCTTCAATTACCTTGTCGATAAACAAGATACCGTTTAAATGGTCAAGTTCATGGCTAAGACAAACAGCCATTAATCCTTCTCCAGCTACAGTCTGATTCTCACCATTTTCATCCATATATTCAACAACAACTTTTTCAGGTCTTTCAACGTCTCCATTTTTACCAGGAACACTTAAACAACCCTCTGTGAATATCTGACTACCCGTCTTTTCAACAATAAAAGGATTGATAAGTTTTATAGGGCCTTCTCCAATATTTATTACCACAATTCTTCTTAAAATTCCAACTTGAACGGCAGCAAGTCCCACTCCGTCATTTTCATACATTGTTTCAAGCATGTCGTTTAACAATTCCAGAAGTCTGCCATCAATTTTTTCTACTTCTCTGCTTTTCTTTCTTAATATCGAATCGCCTTCAACTCTTAGTTTTCTAATTGCCATAATCTTCTCCTTATATAAATGTTGGATTGAGATCCAACGAAATTTCCATATCCTTGTAGCTTCTATTTAGCATTATTTTTCTTAAATTCATCTTAATTTTT
>NZ_CEZJXU010000056.1:0-8283 GCF_983023055.1 Dethiosulfatibacter sp.
GGAATAGCTTTCCTAAGTATTTCATCAACTCTTTCGCTACCGTCAAGAACCATACCGAAACCACCGTTGATAGACTTGCTGATTCCAACTCCTCCACCATTGTGAAGAGCAACCAGACTCATTCCTCTTGCTACATTTCCAGCGAAACATTGAACTGCCATATCTGCTGTTATATTACTACCATCTTTAATATTTGATGTTTCTCTATAAGGTGAATCAGTTCCGCCTGTATCGTGATGATCTCTACCAAGCATTACAGGTCCTATTTCTCCATTTCTAACCATTTCGTTGAACTTAAGAGCTATATCTCTTCTTCCTAAAGCATCCTGATAAAGAATTCTTGCCTGAGTACCTACTACAAGCTTGTTCTTTTCTGCATCTCTTATCCATACCCAGTTATCTCTGTCCTGACCTCTTCTATTAGGATCAATAACGGACATTGCTGCTTTGTCAGTCTTACCTAAGTCATCATGTTTTCCACTTAAACATACCCATCTGAACGGTCCATATCCATAATCAAAAAGCTGTGGTCCAAGAATATCTTCAACATATGAAGGGAATACGAATCCTTCACTTGTATCTACTCCGTTTTTAGCTATATCCTTGGCCCCTGCATCATATACTGCTCTCATGAATGCATTTCCATAGTCGAAGAAGTAAGTTCCTCTTTCAGTAAGAGTCTTAACAAGATGATAGTGCTTGACTAGTGATTCATCAACAAGCTTAGCAAAAGCTGCTTTGTCATTTTTAAGCATTTCCGTTCTCTCTTCAAACGATACTCCCTGTGGACAGTATCCTCCATCGTAAGGTACGTGACAAGAAGTCTGGTCCGAAAGTAACTCTATATGCTCGTTTTTGTCTACAGCATATTGAAGAAGATCTACAATATTACCATGATATGCAATTGATATAGTCTCTTTCTTTTCCATATATTCGCGAGCCATTGCAAAGGCTTCTGCCAAGTCAGTAGTGGCTTTTGAAACCCATCCCTGGTCAAGTCTTGTCTTGATTCTAGAAAAGTCAACCTCTGCTATAATACCTACACCGTTTGCGATTTCTATTGCCTTAGGCTGTGCTCCACTCATTCCACCAAGTCCTGATGTAACAAACATGTGTCCTTTAAGATCTCCATCTTCAGCAACACCAAGCTTCATTCTTCCTGCAATCAGTAAAGTATTGAAAGTACCGTGAACAATTCCCTGAGGTCCTATGTACATCCATCCACCAGCAGTCATCTGTCCGTAACTTGATACTCCCATTGCAGCAGCTTTCGACCAATCTTCAGGATTGTCGAACATACCAATCATAAGTCCGTTTGTAAGCAATACTCTTGGACTTGTTTTATGTGACTTAAAAAGTCCCGTTGGATGTCCAGACATAAGAACAAGAGTTTGCTCATCAGTCAGTTCTTCCAGATATTTCATTATCAGTCTATATTGCATCCAATTCTGGCAAACTTGTCCAGTTTCTCCATAAGTAACAAGTTCATAAGGATAAAGACAAATTTCGAAGTCAAGATTATTATCTATCATTACTTGGAATGCTTTACCTTCCGTACAATTTCCCTTATACTCATCTATTGGTTTTCCATAAAGTTTTCCTACAGGTCTATATCTGTATCCATAAATTCTACCATGAGTCATAAGCTCGTCTAAAAATTCAGGAGCTACTGTTTCGTGATGCTCTTCAGGTATATATCTCAAAGCATTTTTTAGAGCAAGCTTGATTTCCCTGTCAGTCAAAGTAAGTTCTCTCATTGGAGCTCTTCTATACTGTGGATCAAACTTCGGATACTCTGGCAATTCTGCATCTAATTTAATTGTCATTGATTGTGAAATGTCTAAATTGTTTAACATTTTAGTTCCTCCTAATATTACTGACCAATAAGTCTATTAATTTGTTTTCATTTTATATTCAAAGCGTCTATAATTCGTCTACAGTGGAAAAAAAATATTTTTTTCGACATTTACTATGGTTCCGACCAGTTACTTCCTTTAAATGACAGGGTAAAATAATATAGCCGGACAGTTCCCTACTCCTTCAGCACAACAATCTTGATTTAACAAGGAAAACTTTAGTCAAAAATAGACGTCGACATTAATGTCGACGTCTTGAATACTAATTATTTAATTTTACTCAACTACCGCAATAAGCTCTCCGGCTTCTACCTGCTGTCCTTCTTTTACATGCATGTCTATGATAGTACCCGTAACCGGAGACAGAATATTTGTTTCCATCTTCATCGCTTCTATTACAGCAATAGGAGTTTTTGCATCTACCTGATCCCCTTCCTTTGCTAGAACCTTGATTATTGTTCCAGGAATGTTGGCACCTATCTCTCCAGGTATTTCGACATCAGCCATCTGCTTAGAAACTCCATTGGCTACAGTCTTTGCACTTTCGTCTTTGACATTAATAACCCTTCTGTTTCCATTAAGTTCAAATACTATGTCTCTGAATCCTTCATCACTGATTTTCCTTACTTCAATAAGCTTTATAACAAGTAACTTTCCTTCATCAATTTTGACTTCGCAGGTTTCCCCTTCAGTCAATCCATGGAAATAAATGTCACTTCCCATATATTTGAATGCTCCAGTATCCTCTATATATTTAAGGTAATCTTCATACACCTTTGGATAAAGAGCATAACTTAAAACATCCTTGTCATCACTTTCCATATTGTAGTTTTCATCCAGATGTGATTTGATTTTATCAAAATCCTCATCAGGCAACAACTCTCCAGGTCTAGTATAAATAGTTTCTTTTCCTTTAAGTACAAGTTGTCTTAACTCTTCTGGGAAACCACCCATAGGCTGTCCCATCATTCCCTGAAAATAAGAAACCGATGAATCAGGGAAGTCCATTTCCTTGGCCTTATCATATATGTTTTCTGAATCAAGATCATTCTGAATCATGAATATTGCAAGGTCGCCTACAACTTTTGAAGAAGGAGTAACCTTTACAATATCTCCAAACATTTCATTTACAGTCTTGTACATTTCCTTTACTTCCTTAAATTTGTGTCCAAGACCAAAACTCTCAACCTGTGGTTTAAGGTTTGAATACTGTCCTCCAGGAATTTCATATTTGTATATTTCTGCAGTTCCCGACTTAAGACCGGATTCAAAATTGCTGTATACAGGTCTGACTGCATCCCAGTAATCAGATATTCCCTGAAGTTTGTCAAGACTAAGTCCTGTATCTCTTCCTGTATTTTCCATTGCCGCAACTACAGAGTTAAGTGCAGGCTGACTTGTAAGTCCAGACATAGAGTTAAATGCAGCATCAACAATATCCACATCTGCTATTGCAGCCATAAGTACTGTAGCTATACCGTTACCACTTGTATCATGCGTATGAAGGTGGATAGGTATGCTTATTTCATTCTTAAGAGCCTTTACTAGCTTGTTTGCAGCCATAGGTTTCAAGAGACCTGACATATCCTTTATTCCAAGAATATGAGCACCGGATTTTTCCAATTCCTTGGCCATATCCACATAATATTTAAGAGTATATTTGTCCTTTGTTTCATCAAGGATGTCTCCTGTATAACAAATACTGGCTTCAACAACCTTGCCCTGGTTAAGAACTTCATCTATTGAAATTTCCATTCCCTTTAACCAATTAAGAGAATCAAATATTCTGAATACATCTATTCCTGACCTAGCAGACTGCTTTACAAATTTTCTGATTACATTATCAGAATAATTCTTGTAGCCTACTGCATTTGATCCTCTTAAAAGCATCTGAAACATTACATTAGGAATTGCTTTCCTAAGTTCTTCCAGTCTTTCCCAAGGGGATTCCTTCAGGAATCTATAAGCTACGTCAAAAGTTGCTCCTCCCCACATTTCAAGAGAAAAAAGATCCTTTCCGATATCAGCCATGGCAGGTGCAATCTTCAGCATGTCTACAGTTCTCATTCTTGTAGCCATTAGAGACTGGTGAGCATCCCTCATTGTAGTATCAGTCAAAAGTAGTTTCTTTTCATTTCTAATCCAGTCAACAAGACCTTCAGGTCCCTTGCTGTCAAGAATCTGCTTAGTACCTACATGGTTTTCTATTTTTTCATATTTTGGTATCCTTGGAACGTCAAACTGAGGTTTCTCTCCCCTTGCTTCATTGACTACAAGATTTCCTATATATTTAAGTACTCTTAATTCCTCATCCGCTCCACTTCTTGTGTCAAGTAACTCTGGATTTTCTGCAATGAATCCCGTATCACAGTTTCCAGCTTTGAATGTATCATGATTAAGTACATTAAGCAAAAATCCGATATTTGTCTTTACCCCTCTGATTTTGAATTCCTTCAGGGCTCTAGTGGATTTCCTAATGGCATCATCGAATGTTCTTCCATAGGAAGTAACCTTAACAAGCAAGCTGTCATAATACGGACTTATTACAGCACCTGTAAATCCATTTCCTCCGTCAAGTCTGATTCCCAGTCCTGAACTTGAACGATATACATCAATTATACCCGTATCCGGTGCAAAATTATTCGAAGGGTCTTCAGTAGTAACACGACACTGAATCGAAAATCCTCTGATTTTAACATCATCTTGTGATTTTATTCCTATTTCATCGGAACCCAGAGCAAATCCTTCAGCTACCATAATTTGAGCCTGAACTATATCAATACTTGTAACCATCTCGGAAACTGTATGCTCAACTTGAATCCTTGGATTCATCTCTATGAAGTAATGGTCACCCTTTGAGTCCACAAGAAATTCCACAGTTCCAGCATTTCTATAATTTACGGCACCAGCAATCTTCAGAGCATCATTACAAATTGACTCACGTTGCTCATCCGAAAGACAAATTGCAGGTGTAAATTCTACTAATTTTTGATGTCTTCTTTGTATTGAACAATCCCTGTCATAAAGATGAACAAGATTGCCATATTTGTCCCCAAGTACCTGAACTTCTATATGTTTTGGCTTTTCAAGATATTTCTCAATAAACATATCATCAATTCCAAAAGCCTTTTTAGCTTCATTTTTGGCGCTTCTGAATTCAGAAAGAAGGTCTTTCTCTTCTCTTACTATCCTCATTCCTCTGCCACCTCCGCCTGCAGCAGCTTTCAGCATTACTGGGTATCCGCAGTAGTTAGCAAACTTCTTGGCATCCTTGTCAGAATGAACAGCTTTTTCTACACCTGGTATAGTAGGTACTCCTACTTCGTTGGCAACCAATTTTGACTTTATTTTGTCGCCCAGCCTATCCATCATTATATGGTCAGGACCGATAAATTCAATACCTGCCTCTTCGCATTTTCTAGCAAATTCAGTATTTTCAGCCAAAAATCCATATCCAGGATGAATTGCATCTGCACCTTTGGATGAAGCAAGACTTATTATCTCATCAATACCCAAGTATGCTTCAACTGGACCTTTGTTCTTTCCTATTTGATACGACTCATCCGCCTTTGTTCTGAAAAGGGCATTTTTATCTTCCTCCGAGTAAATTGCCACCGATCTTATTCCAAGCTCTCTACAAGCCCTGAATATTCTTATGGCAATCTCACCCCTGTTTGCAACTAATATTCTTTTGAATTTTTTCATTTAATCAAACACCACCTTACGATTTTACTGTTTATTTCATCAATAATATATTTTATCATATTCTAAGAAACAATATACAGCTAATTAATATTCTCAGGGCATCGAGCCCTTCAAATCTTCTGACATTCAAACGAGTAATAATTCCCAGAAACCGGAATTATATTGAACGTCATGTAAATAAAAATGGAGCTATAAACTCCATTTCAATTTGTTTTATAATAGTTAACAGTTTAACAAACTTTTATTAATTTATCAAGCGATTTTTCTATTTTTTTTAATTATTTCTTCGCTAAACTTAATTTGTATTTAGTCTTCCGGTATTCTCGCACGAGTGTTAGCGATTCGCGAACGCTTTTTTTATGACTGGAATTATTTTATGAAATTCTTCATTTTATTTTTATAAAACTTCCTTTTTGTCATCATTCATATCATTTTCAGATTCATTAAAGGCATTACCAAATATCTGCTCTGTAAATTTAACCATTTCCTTATCACTAATAGCAGTAGTTCTTCCAGCATCGAATTCTGTATCTATGAGATTCTTTATAAGACTTATCCTTGAATCCCTTTTAGATATTCTCATATCTTTAGCAAGATCATAATAAAGGTTTATCCATCCAGAAATTCCTGCTACTCCAGAATACTGATTGACAACAATCTTTATATTTCTATTAAATATATCCTTACTATTGAAAGAATTGTAGATATCAGCATTTTTCATTATACCATCAGCATGTATTCCAGCTCTTGTAGAATTTGATTCTGCTCCCAAGAATGGCATTTTAGTATGCACCTTGAATCCGAACTCTTCATCAAAGAATGCCGCCACTTCATTAAGCATGGTAAAGTTTATCTTGTTTTTAGGTTCCTTAAGCTGGTGATATTCAACAAGCATCGATTCCATTGGACAGTTTCCCGTTCTTTCACCAATTCCCAATAGAGTAGTACTTACAGAGGACGCTCCGTACATCCATGCTGCCGTTGAATTGGCAGTACAGTAATAATAGTCGTTATGTCCGTGCCATTCCAGTTGCTCTGATTTTAGACCTGTAAGATTCTTAATATAGTAGACAAGTCCAGGTACGCTTCTTGGAAGTTTGTGTCCGTTAAATGGTTTTCCAACGCCAAGTGTATCGCATATTCTAAACTTTATATCAACTCCTGCAGCTTTTCCCATTTCATTTATGGCATTTACAAGTGGAACGACGAACCCAAACACATCAGCTCTTGTTACGTCTTCCAGGTGACATCTTGGCTTTATACCGTATTCCAATGCTTTTTCTATTGCACTTAAATAAAGACTAAATACCTGACTTCTACTTTTATTAAGCTTCTGGAATATATGGTAGTCCGAACATGACATAAGTATTCCAGTCTCTTTAACACCACATGATTTTGCAAGCTTCATGTCTTCGATTTTAGGTCTTGCCCATCCTGTGATTTCAGGAAATTTTAATCCTAAAGCTTGACATTTTTCCAATGCTTCTCTATCTCTTTTTGAGTACATGAAAAACTCTGATTGTCTGATTAATCCATTTCCATTGTCCAATTTATTTAACATCTTGAATATCTTTTCTATTTGTTCAACAGTAAATGATTCCATAGACTGCTGTCCGTCTCTAAATGTTGTATCTGTAATCCATATATCTTCAGGCAGATCATATGGAAGTGTAACATTGTCAAATTTGCTTACTGGAAACTTCTCATAAGGAAAAATTCCTTTAAATAAATTAGGTTTTATAACATCTACTATTTGTGAATAATTATTATCTACCATTCTTGTTCTCCTCCATCATTTATGCAAGTATTTTATAATTAGTTTCATGCATGGTCAAAAAAATACCGTTGCATGGCAAATATCAGGAAGAAAAATCTCAATTACAACTATAATTCGTTGATTCTTCTTAATACTTACTTACTACAACTTGCTTTATCATGTTTCTATGATATCAAATTTAGAGATTATAGTCAAGGGGTTTTTGCAAGTTGGTTTATTTTTCTTGCATTTGATATTTTCGAGCTTATTCACATTATTGAATAAAAAATCCTTCCCTAATACTTAATTTTATTAGGGAAGGATTTTTTATTCTACACAAACTTCAATAAATCGATTTTTTTGTAATCTACATTATCTTTTTCATTCAGTACTTCTTCGTCGGCATGAATACACTCTACTTTTCCGATGAAAAGAACATGTGATCCTGTTTCTATACTATCAACTATTGTACACTCCACATTAATGGGGCAATCCACAAGCAAAGGAGCGTCAACTACGGTACCATCCTTGGTTTCCATTCTAAGTTCCTTGAGCTTGTCAAAATCTTTTCTGCTCTTCGAACCAAGGTATGCATATTTTTCTCTCATACTTTCAGTAACAAGGTTTACGACAAATACTCCAGATTCCTTAATCATATTATATGAATATCTGCTTGGTACTATTCCTACAGCTACCATTGGTGGATCAAAACTGCAGTTCATGGCAACTGCTACAGCAAGGGCATTATCCTCTCCATTGTGTCTGCAAGATACAAGTATATCCGGTCTGGGCTGAACAGAGTTTCTTAAATCTTTTACTTCTTTCTTCAAATCAAATACCTCCAAAATTATGTTCATTAAGATTATAATTTCAAAAATCGTTATTGTCAAATGCCTATTACTTGAATTCAATAATGTTTTCTCTATATCTTACTGGAACCTTTTTTATTTATGTGTCTAAAATTCT
>NZ_CEZJXU010000057.1:0-8271 GCF_983023055.1 Dethiosulfatibacter sp.
TCATTGGTTTGTTCAAAGTTTTGCTTTATATTTGCAAAATCAATTATATAACCATATCTATTCTTTTTATAGGGGCGATTCACACGTGTCAGCGCCTGAAGCAAATTATGGTCTTTTAGTTTACGACCAAAATATAGTCTTTTAAGTCTAGGCACATCAAAACCTGTCAAAAGCATATTGAAAACAATTAGTATATCAATGGTCATATTCTTTTTAAAATCTTTAATAACTTGTTTGCGCGTTTCTTTGTCATCACTATCATGTAAGATTAATCCTACCTTAAAACTACTTTTTAGCGATGCAGCACTATTAAGCTCTACTTGGATTTCGTCAAAGAAAGCAAAAAGTTTTCTAGCTTGCTCACTGGTTTCACAAATAACCATTCCCCCTAAAGTATTATCACCTTGAATTTGTCTAAATCGCTTAAGATCATTTATAATAAATCGTAATAATTCTTTTACATATCTATCATGCTCAATTATTTGGCTCTTTTTAATATCCTTTTTCTCTACAAGTGATTCAAGCTTTTCATAAATAGAGGATAGTTTTTCACGATATGAAGTTTCAATATCTTCTCTTATTATCTTTAATGTATAACCATCTTGAATAGATTTATCATAATAATATGTGTGAAGATATTCGCCAAATACTTTCCACGATGCTCTTTCATCACTTAGTAATGGAGTGCCTGTTAATGCAATTTTGATTGAATTATTATCTGCATCAAACATATTAGCAAGGAAACATCCTGCAGGATTATACCCTCGATGTGCCTCATCTATAATAAAAATCCTCTGCAAATTAGTAGCATACGCTGGTAAAGCAACTTTTTCTTTGTCTTCTGCAAATCTTTGTATATTTACAACTGTTATTTCTTGTTGTCCACTATTGCCTTCCTGCGCTTGGTTATTTCTAAATTGTTCCATGAGTTCAACTCTTGAATTTGCAGTTTTTACTTCTAAGCCTCGTGCTTCAAATTCTTGTGTTGATTGCTCAAGCAAATCTAAACGGTCCACTATAAAATAAAACTTAGCAACTTTATTTTGTTTAGCAAAATAATCCGATAACGTATGAGTTAAATGATACGAAAGAGCTGTCTTACCGCTTCCTTGAGTATGCCATATAACACCTGAAGTTACACCCTCACTCAATTTCTTACGAACAGCTAGTGCTGCAAAAAGCTGTTGATATCGCATGATATGTTTTTGATCTGTAGATTCTATTTTACCATCAACTTCTCTTTCCATTTTCACATAAGCAATACCATACTTGAGAATAAATAATAGTCGTTCTGGAGAACACATAGAAGTAATTATCCTATTTGTTGGTGTATTAACATTTAAATTTGTTTGATATTCTGGAGCATAGTGTATAACTTGGCAATTAAAGTCACTTAAAACTTTTCTTTCTACATTATTGTCGATATCCTTGAATGAATAATCTTTTATAAAAGGTGCAACTTCAAAATTTGCAACATTCTCTTCTCTGAAACAATTAAATAGTGCCGCATCTCTAGCTGCAGTACAATAAAACGCACCTTGAATAGGTACAATTCCACCTTGCGTATCATATTCCATGTTATTCGAAAAGATCATTAGTTGAGTTATATTAATAAATCTACGAAACTTTTTATTGGGAAAACGTTGCCTATTCATGCGTTCACTTTCAGCTACCATTCCACCATGATTGTTTGGCTTTTTTACCTCTACGAATACAAGAGGCAGCCCGTTAACAAACAAAGTAATATCAGGTCTAAACTCATCTTGATCTCTTTTACAAGTAAATTCAGCGGTACAATGATATGTATTGTTTTCAGGATTTTCAAAATCAATTAATTTTATTGGTGAAATACTAGTTAATCTTTTATAAAAGCTACGTCCAAGATCATCATTATCTAATTCCTGGCGTATTGTAAGTAAAATTTGTTCAAATTCACCTTCATGTCTAGGATTTAATTCACAAAACTGACTTTTGAATACCTCTAATAATATATTTGTATCTGCATCATAAACCACCCCTGACATACTTTCTGTGATCTTTCCAAAATACTCATACCCCAATCTATTTAAATGAACTATTGCTGGCATTTGTACACGAGTTGCTTCATTAAATTTCTGATTTCCATTAATAATAGCCATATATCTTACCTCCCTTTTAATTCAGTGCCTTCAATGCGGCCTTCTTTACAATGAATTTCTATTCGGCATTGTGAAACATTCTATTTTGATCCACATTCTGTGGTTGTTAAATAATTCATGATAATCCTCCATAAAAATACAACACTACAGTAAGTTTTATTCCTATTAGCGAATATTTTCAACAAAACTATACAGCAATACCCAATATTATATTTTAATAATGCTGTCAATTCAACTCTAGGAATACCCGTTTTTACATCAACAAAAATTCCAAGAGTCAGAACTACTTTTTTGTACCTTCAAATCTCAGAACTTAATTAATCATACCATAATGATTATAGAGCTAAAATCATAATTCAGCAACCTCTCATACGTAATATACTATAAATAAACTTTTATTCTGACTCTAATTTCGTAAAAGTACGCCCGCCTAAAAGAAAAAATCCCTTGCGCCTAAGCCCAAGGGAACATATATTATTACTACATTTCATTCAATTATGGCTGTATCCCTTATTTATTGGGTTTTCTTCTTTATCAAGCAGATTGTCTCAACGTGAGTGCTATAGAGAAACATATTTAAAATATTTACGCTAAAAAGTATGCACCCACCTAACAGGAAATGCACCTAGGTGCATAATTCTAAGCATTAGTGTGTTCATTTCCAGGTATTTCAATCCTTTATAACTCGTAAAAACAACAAAACCCCTTGAAATCAAGAGGTTTGCATTGTATTAAACTTTGTGTTCTTATTTGGTGAAGGCGGTGGGAGTCGAACCCACGTCCGAAAGCATTTCCATATAACTTTCTCCGAGCGCAGTCAAAACTTATAGTATCGCATGATGTGACAAGTCTCGACAAAAGTCACATCAGGCTATCTTCAATTATTCGGCAATAGGTCGAAGCACCCCTAGAGCAGTTCCCTGATTTATTTGATGCCCCAGTATAACCTACAGGTCGGCTAAGTGGAACAAGCTAGCAGCTTACGCTGCGAATGCTAAATTACTTTTATTGTTTGCATTTAAATATGTTGCCACTTTTTTCGCTGATTGGCAACAGCGGCTCGCTTATTATACTTCTATACCCCCGTCGAAACCAATTACGCCCCCTTAATAATCTCTTACTCTTTGTATTCTGCGTTGGGCGTCTTTCTTGGCAATGTCTTGTCTCTTGTCGTATTTTTTCTTTCCTATTGCTACGGCAAGCTCCATCTTTACCTTTCCGTTTTTGAAATACAAACTCAGAGGGATGAGGGAATATCCCTTCTGGTTAACCAGACCGATAAGTTTTCTGATTTCCTTTTTATTGAGAAGAAGTTTTCTTTTTCTCATTGGATCTGTATTATAGATATTGCCTTGTTCATAAGGACTGATGTTCATGGCTTGTACGAATATTTCACCATTTTCAATTACTGCATAGCTGTCTTTCAAGTTAACCTTTCCCTGTCTAATTGACTTTACCTCAGTTCCCTTGAGAACCAAGCCTACTTCGTAAGTTTCCTCTACGGCATAGTCATGGCGGGCTTTTTTATTTCTGGCAACTACTCTTTCAATATCTTTCATGTTATCACCTGTCCTTATGTACCAGTGCGTGTGACGATGCATAGCTTCATTGCTAGCATATTATAGCAAATTAGGGACAAACTGTCAAATCATCGACAATTTTATTAGTCCTTTACTTTTATTCCTCTTGGTGTTATTTCAATTAATTTTCTTTTGTATAGTCTTCCAATAGCAATTTTAAAAGAACCTTTACTCATATCAAACTGTTCTCTTATTATATTTGGATTTGACTTGTCGTTATACGGAAGGAATCCACCTTCTTTCATCATCCTCTTGAATATTTTTTCTGCATCGTTATCCATCTTTTCGTGAGACTTTTCAAAAAGGTTGAGATTGAGCTTTCCATCTTCTCTTACCTTTACAACTCTTGCTTCTATCTTGTCTCCTATTCTCTTTCCTATGAAGTCCTTCTCCTGGATGAGACCGTGGAATTTGTTGTCAATTGCAACCATTGCACCCAGGCCTTTTTTCATACTGTATATCGTTCCTTTAACCCTGTCTCCTTCTTTATATGAAGAATTGGTTACAAGCATTTCATATATATCCATTGTTGCACAAAGTCTCTCGGACTTATCAATATAGATTCCAACCATGTATTCCCTTCCAGTTCTTATCTCGCCTTTTTGTTCCTTAAATGGTAGAAAGAGCTCTTTATCCAGTCCCCAGTCCATGAAGGCTCCTATGTTTGTAATGTCCGTAACCTTAAGGTATCCGATTTCACCAAGAGCCAGTTCTGGAAGTTTTAGTGATCCTTCATTCTTGTTGCCTTTTTTGAATACGAAGACTTTGGCTTCATGGCCCTTTTCCACAATATCCATTCCCTTTTCTTTCTTTACATATACCTGTGTTCCGTCTTCATCGATGAAAATAAGATCCTTTTTATCGGCCTTATTCAGTTTTAATAATTGTATTTCTCCAAGTTTTATCATTTTTCTCCTTTATTTCTGCAAAAAGCAAAGTCTATCTCTGCCCTTTGAATATTTACACTTACCAATTTTACATTGACCACATCACCTATCTTGTAGGTTTTTTTGGTCATTTCTCCAATCATGCTATAGTTTCTTTCATCATAGAAGTAATAGTCGTCAGTCATATTGGATATGTGAATCAACCCTTCAACTGTGTTGTCAAGTTCCACAAACACTCCAAAACTTGTGACACTTGAAATTACACCTTCGTATTCTTCTCCTATGTGCTCCGACATATACTCTGCAGCCTTTATGTCGTCAACTTCCCTTTCAAGCTGGGCGGCTTTTCTTTCATTTATTGAACACTGATCAGCCACCAGGGCTAGTCTTGTTTCCAGTTTGCTTGTGTCCTTTAACCTTCCATTTATAAATTCCTTGATTATTCTGTGAATCTGAAGGTCCGGATATCTTCTTATAGGAGAGGTGAAGTGGCAATAGTAGTCTGAGGCCAGTCCGAAGTGTTTTTCCTGACTGTTGCTATAGATTGCCTTCTTAAGCGATCTAAGCATTATAGTATTTATGACGGTTTCTTCCTTCTTTCCCTTTATCTTATTGGTTATTGACTGAAGTTCCTTGGGATGAAGGTTTGCAGTTCCTTTCAAGAAGTAACCGAAATTTGCTATAAACCTGTTGAATTCTGTAATTCTATCGCTATCAGGGCTTTCATGTATCCTGTATAAGAATGGAACCTTGGACCAAAACATGTTTTCCGCAATTGTTTCATTACAAGCTATCATGAATTCTTCGATTATCCTATTAGCAATCCTTCTGTCGTATTTGGCTACGTCCACTGCACGTCCATCTTCATCCAGAACAATCTTTGCTTCTTGGAAATCGAAGTCTATACATCCCCTGTCATCTCTCTTTTTTTTGAGGATTTTAGCTAGAGTTTCCATGTTTTTAAAATCTTCCAGCAGATCTCTATATTTCTCAGACATTGCTTCATCTTCATTTTCCAGTACATCAGATACATCATCGTATACGAGCCTTGATTTGGAGTTGATTATTCCCTCATATATTTCAAAGTCACTTACCTTTCCCTTGCCATTTATAGTCATGACCACTGACATGGTTAGCTTGTCCTCGCCCTGGCTAAGGCTGCATACTCCGTTTGAAAGTTCCTTTGGAAGCATAGGTATTACTTCTCCAGGCATGTATACTGATGTTCCCCTTGTAAAAGCTTCCTTATCGAGAGGTGATTCTTCTCTGACATAGTGGGTTACATCGGCTATATGGATTCCAAGCTCATATTTGCCGTTATCCTTTTTGATTATATGAATTGCATCGTCAAGGTCCTTGGCATCTGCTCCATCTATAGTAACTATTTGATAGTCCCTGAAGTCTTTTCTTCTGTCTATTTCTTCTTTCGTAATTTCCCTGTCTATTTCAGAGGCTTCCCTCTGTACCTTGTTGGGAAACTTAGTCCTTATTTCATTTCTTATAAGAGCTGACAATATGAAAGTTCTTATATCATCAGATGATCCTAGTATGCTCTTGACCACTCCTTCTGGATTTCTTCTCTTTCCTGGCCATTCAACAATTTTCACAATAACTGTTTGTCCGTTTTTAGCTCCATTGAAGTCGGATTTTGATACGAATATATCTTGGGAAATCCTCTTGTCGTCAGGCAGTACAAAACCGAAATTTTTAGTTTCCTGTAGGGTGCCTATTATTTCGTAGTTTGCCCTTGTCAGTATCTTAATAACTTCCCCTGAAGGTTTTTTTGTATTACCATTACCCTTCATTGGTCTTACTATTACCCTGTCCTTGTTCATTGCTCCGTTAAGGTCAACCGGAGATATGAAAAGGTCTTTAATGTCAGTATTGTCAGGAATTAGAAATCCAAATCCCTTCTGAGATCCCTGAATTGTACCTATAATAAGATCACTCTTTTCTGGAATTACATATCTTTCATTTCTTGTCTTGATTATTTTGCCTTCTTCTTCAAGCTCATTTAGAATTTTAGTTATTTCCCTTTTCATATCCTTTGTAGTGTTTAGCTCTTTAAAGATTTCCCCTATCAGCATGGGCTTGTAGGCGTCATCACTCATGAATGTTACGAGTCTCTCTTTAATACTCATATTAGCAACTCCCCAGGTATCAGTTTTTTGCTCCCTTGGACATATTGTTCAAAAGGTCTATGTCGTATGAATTTATGTTTTGAGATTCATCCTCATATCTTTTTTCAGCTATTTCTATCAATCTTGTTATGAGTTCCTTAAAAGGCAATCCCGAAGGCTCCCATAGATAGAATGATATGGATCCAGGTATTGTGTTTATTTCATTTACATAGATGTTTTGGTTGTCGTATAGAAAGTCCACCCTTGATGTTCCCGAGGCGTCTATTGCAATGAATGCCTTCTTGGCCATTTCCCTAATTCTTTGTGATACTTCTTCAGGAAGGTCTGCTGGAATTATTCTTTTTTCAGTTCCCTTGCCCTTACTGCCGTTCATGTACTTGTCTTCGTATTTGAGGAAGTCTTCCCATCCTATAGGTTCCTCACAAAGTGATGCTTCAACCTGATCTTCATAACCAAGTACTGCGCAGTTTATTTCCCTTGGGTTTTCTATACACTGTTCAACCATTATCTTTTTGTCGTAGGAAAGGGCAACCTCTATGGATTCCTTAAGCTCTTCCTGATTTGTAGCCTTGCTAATTCCTACGCTTGATCCAAGGTTTGCAGGCTTAACTATTAGAGGATAGCCTATTGCTTCCGATTTTTCTATATATTTATTTTGGTTGTTTCTGTATTGCGATCTGTAGAACCATATATGGTCCACCATTGGAAGGTTTTCAGCATAGAATACCTTCTTCATTGAAACCTTGTCCATTCCAAGAGCTGATGCCTTTACTCCAGTAAAACAGTATGGCACTCCGCATGATTCAAGTATTCCCTGAAGGGCGCCATCCTCAACGCTTGTACCGTGTACTGCTGGTATCACTACTTCCACCTCAAGCTTTTCTCTTTTTTTCGCAAAGATACCCTGCTTCAAATCAGGGTTCGGGTGAAGTGTCAGTGTATTCTTTTTGTCGAAGTTTTGCCATGGAATAACTTCTGTAACTCCTTCGAAGGATTTGTTCTGGTATGTTTTTATATCTCCCAGTTTTTCTCCGATGTTCCATCTTCCCTTTTTATCTATATATATTACAAAAGGCTGGTATTTTGTCCTGTCTATATTGTCGTATATCTGAAGTCCTGTAATTATTGAAACTTCATGCTCTACTGTCTTTCCACCTATTATAATTCCTACTTTCTTCATAATAATTTCCTTTCATCGCTTTATTTATAGTCTAAGAAAGCTAAAAATGCATAATCCCTTGAAGCGTTGGTATTACGCGGTTAAAGAAACTTTCTGCGACCTCTCAAAAAATGCTTACGCATTTTACGCAGCGGAGCTGCTTTCTTGTTTTATTCATTGTATGTGTCTGGAAGATCGTTTTCAAATAATACTACATCCCCTGACCTCAAGAGACTCTTCATTGCATCTTCCGATTCCTTCAATGACTTCACAGTAACAAGGTTGTGCATCTCAAAGTCGGTTTCTTCAAGTCCTTCCTTGATTGCTCTTGTCCTGTTCTCCCCTACAAGAATCACAAGATCACAG
>NZ_CEZJXU010000058.1:0-8245 GCF_983023055.1 Dethiosulfatibacter sp.
AGAAGCATGGATATACAGGATCTGTTGTACCACTTAAGGAGATGTTCCACCTTAAGTCGGGAGTAAACTATATAGGAGATAATAGGGTTCTTGTAGCTGGAGAATTTATTACTCACCCGGATTTCGAAAAATTTGAGAAAATCCTGGTTCCCGAGGATGAAATGTATGCTGCAAACTGTGTAAGGATAAACGATCATATAATAATGCCGGCAGGATTTCCAAAGCTTCAGAAGATTTTGGAAGACTTGAACTACGATTTAAAACTTATAGAAATGACAGAATTCCAAAAGATTGACGGTGGACTAAGCTGTCTATCACTTAGATTCTAATAGCTACCAACAATCATCTCTTTTATAATATGAAAGATTGTTGTACCGGTAGCAAAACACCAACGTTTCAAGGTGTTTTGTGCTAGTCTAAGAAAGTTAAAAATGTGTAATCCCTTGAAACGTTGGTATTACACTTATAAGGAAACTTTCTACGACCTCTTAATAAATGCTTACGCATTTAACGCAGCGTAGCTGCTTTCTTGTCTGCTTATATTTAAATAAGTTTTTTAAGATTTTTGTTTTCAACCTTGCCTGGAAGTCTACCACGCTTTGCTATGGGCTTTCCGTTTACTTCCTTGATGTCCATTGTCATGTCAATTGCCGATGCTCCAGATATATAGCTGCCAACTCCAAAGGAATCCGCTCCTGCTGCCTTTAGACTTTTAATCTTTTCCGGATGAAGTCCTCCAGAGACAAAGATCTTAACCCAGTTATATCCCTGAAGGTCAAGGTGCTGTCTTACTTCATTCACAAGGGCAGGACTTACTCCTCCTCTTTCACTTGGAGTGTCAAGTCTTATAGCATAAAGATTCTTTCCAAGTTCAGAAGCAACTCTTAAAGCTTCCTCCACTTCATCCTTGAAAGTGTCTATTAGTACAATCCTCTTATGTTCAGGAGGCATTATATCATTATATACCTTGGCAAGCTTCAATGTATCTCCAGCAATAAGGAATGATGCATGAGGCAGTGTTCCCATAGGCTCTATTCCAAGTTTCTTACCTGTCAGTATATTGCTTACTGATCCTGCTCCACCAATATAGGCTGCTCTTTCCATTACAGGAGCAACGGCAGGATGTAGATGTCTTGTTCCGAATACAGAATAAGTCGAATCTCCACATGCTTTTTTTACCTCGTTAGCAGCAGTTGCCCATCCCGAAGGACTTGCAAGACATCCAAGTATTACAGATTCATATATTGCAAACTCGCTGTATTTACCTGTTATTCTAACAAGAGTGTCCTTTATCTCAAATTCAGAGCCTTCTTCAACCGCCCAAAGTTCAATGTCCTTGTCCTTAAGTATTTCAAAAACTTCGTTTATTCCAGCAAATATACCTTTCTTCCTAGCGAAAATTTCCGCTGTTACAATACTGTCCTCAAGGTTCATTTCCCTTAAAATATCCATTGTTCTAACGAAATATACATCAGTTGTCATGCCTGAATATATTTCTTCATGATTTGCCGAGAAAAGACGCTTGTCTTCCTCGCCTATTTCTATATCTTTAATATCATTTAAGCTTTTAATTTGCATTGAATACTCTCCCTTGAAAAATTATACCGCATCATTATATCATATTTCAAAATATTTCCTAGCACCTTTTAGTATTTTAGTCCATATTGCCTTGATTTTCCAATAGATTATCAAGATTTAACATAAGATTTTCCAATGTAGAACCGTTGTCGATTATCCTGTCAACATGCTTTTTCTTTTCTTCAATATCCATTTGAGAATCTATAATCTTGACCGACTCCTTCATTCCTCTGTTATCTCTTAATAGAAGTCTTTCAAGCTGTGTCTTTCTATCTGAATATACAAGCCATATTTCATCATATACTAGTCCGTATTTCTTTAAATTGACAAGCTCTTCAATTGCAAGTGGTATATCAAGAAATACCAGGTTTTCACTACTTATTTCAACACAGTTGTTAAGCTCTTCAATTACAGCCTTGTGTACAATTCCATTGATTATTCTTCTTTTATCTTCAGAAGAAAAAACAATTTTAACAAGTTTCTTTCTATCTATTTCCCCATTGTAATCAAGTATTTCAGGACCAAATTCCTCAACAAGTTCAGTATGGATTATTGAACCTCTGTTGTATAGCTCGTGGACAATTTTGTCTGAATCAAGTACTTCATAGCCTCTCTCAGACAACATTCTAGAAACAGTACTCTTTCCAGTAGCTATACCACCAGTTATTACTATTAGTCTTTTATTTAGTATCATACCATGTATCTCCAATATTCATATCTACAGTTAATGGAACTTTTAGCTCGGCAGCATTCTCCATTTCCTCTTTCAAAATAACCTTAACTTCTTCAAGTTCTTCCTCCACTGTTTCTATTATTAATTCATCATGAATTTGAAGAATAAGCCTTGATTTCATGTTGTTGTTCTTAAGTTTGAAATAGACGTTTATCATGGCTTTTTTAATTATATCAGCAGCTGTTCCCTGTACGGGTGTATTAAGCGCCATCCTTTCACCAAAGGCCCTGATATTGAAGTTTCTTGACTCAAGCTCAGGTATATACCTTCTCCTGCCGAATATTGTATCAACATATCCATCCTTTTTTCCCTGCTTGACTATATTGTCCATATAATCTTTTACCCCACCAAAAAAGTTCAAATAGTTTTCAATATATTCTTTTGATTCCTTTCTAGGTATATCAAGATCCCTACTAAGACCATAATCACTTATTCCATATACTATTCCAAAATTAACAGCTTTTGCTCTGCTTCTCATTATGGATGTAACTTCATCTTCTTCCACATGGAATACCTGGGCAGCGGTTTTTCTATGAATATCTTCGTTATTTATAAAAGCACCTATAAGGTTCTCATCATCTGACAGATGGGCCAGTACTCGCAATTCAATCTGGGAATAGTCGGCATCAACTAATTTTCTTCCATCTTCATGAACAAATATCTTTCTGAGTTCTCTTCCTTCTTCAGTTTTTACGGGAATATTTTGAAGATTGGGATCAGTTGAGCTTATTCTTCCAGTACTCGCTATTGTTTGTTTAAAAGACGAGTGCACCCTTCCGGTTTCCTTGTCCACAACATTTAAAAGTCCTTCAACATAGGTAGATTTAAGCTTTGCAAGCTGTCTGTATTCCTGTATCTTTATAATTATAGGATGCTTTGACTTTAGCTTTTCAAGAACTTCTGCATTTGTTGAATATCCTGTTTTTGTTTTTTTCAAAGCTGGAAGCCCAAGTTTATCAAAAAGTATTTCTCCAAGTTGTTTCGGTGAATTTATATTGAAATCCTCATCTGCGAAGTCATGTATTATCTCTTCAAGAATTTCTATCTTTCTTCCTAGTTTTTCTCCAATGGCTTTAAGCTCTTCCGTATTGATCTTAAATCCGATTATTTCCATGGAAGCCATTATCTCTACAAGAGGTAATTCAATCTCATTGTACAGGATGTCCATATCGGCTTCCATAATCTGCTTTTCGATATCATCCTTGATATTCCATATGCCAGACAATTGATTTGACAAAAATTCCTTTCTTTCCTCAATTTCAAGACCTGAAAAAACCTTCTTGTTTTTACCTGAGCCTAGGTAGTCTTTTTCATTTTTTATATCCCAATCTAAATATTCAAATACAAGCTTGTCGATGGCATATGAAGACTCCGATGGCTCTAATAGATATTTACCTATCATAGTATCAAACTTTACACCTTCTAGGCTTATTCCAAGCTTATCAAGAATAATTATTTCATCCTTAATGTCATGACTGAATTTTTCGATAGCCGGATTCTCAAGTAATTCCTTAATGGTGTTAATGGATTCTTCCAACTTATCTTCTAGGTATAATACTCTTTTATCATCAGTCATAATACCCATAGCTACAGGTTTTGAATAAAGCGCCCTGTCACCATCATATAAAATTTTCAATGCCATTGTCTTTGCAGAACTTATTTCCTTAAAAAGATTATTGCTGTCAGTTTCCACAACATCAACTTTTTTCACTTCTGTTTTCTTCTCTTCAATATTATTCTTATGATTCACTGAGAAAAGAGACAGTTGCTTATCCTCTGATTTTATCCTGTTCATGAACTGCCTGAAGCCATACTCCTTGTACATCTCCATAAGCTTTTCGCTGTCTGCTTCCTTGTAAAGAAAGTCATCCATTGTACAGTCCATAGGAATTTCTGTTACTATAGTTGCAAGGTCCCTACTCATGTATGCCTGCATTTTTTCAGATTCCAGCTTATCCTTCAACTTTCCCTTTACCTCTTCCAGATTTTCATAGATTCCTTCAAGAGTCTTAAATTGGTGGATAAGCTTCATTCCTGTTTTTTGACCTACACCCTTGACTCCCGGTATATTGTCGGAGCTGTCCCCCATTAAAGCCTTGAGATCTATGAACTGTTCTGGAGTCATTCCATATTCCTCATCCATAAGTTCCCTGGTGTATTTAACGGTGTTTGTTACACCTTTTTTTGTAATCAATACATATGCATCCTCGTCAACAAGCTGAAGGTAGTCCCTGTCGCTTGTAACCATGTACACTTCCACTCCCTGGGCTGATGCAAACTTTGACAGCGTTCCAGCAACATCATCTGCCTCGTAGCCTTCTATTTCAATATGCTTGATTCCGTGAAGATCAAGAACATCCCTTATGAGTCCGAACTGCATCACAAGCTCGTCTGGAGCTTTGGCCCTTCCAGCTTTATATTCCTTGTATTTTTCATGTCTGAAAGTAGGTTTCTTTGGGTCAAAAGCCGTAACAATATAATCTGGCTTGTAATCGTCCAAAAGCTTGTACATCATGCTTAAAAATCCGTAAACTGCATTTGTATATATTCCTTTTTTGTTTTTCAATGGAGGCAGAGCATAAAAAGCCCTGAACAGTATACTATTTCCGTCTAATATTAAAAATCTTTTCTTCTCCATATATATCTCCTGTATTTGTTTTTGAATTCATTTTAACATATTTCACAAAGAAAAAGGCGGTATAACCGCCTTTTATTTCTTATTTTCTCATCTTTCTTGTTACCGCCATAACTATGAGATATATTATAAGCCCTGCAACGAGGAGTACTGCCAGCAACGGAATAAATCCGAATACAAATACTACAAAGCCTTCCAGTGAATCTATAAGATTATTTACTGTCCTTGTAAAGCTTTCTTTTGCTCTTTCCCAAAGATTGTCCCCAACAGGCTTAATCTTGTCATTGTCGTATATTTCTCTTATTTCAATATGAATCGTTGACATTGATGACCTATAGTCTATATCGCTTAAATTCAATCTGTATCCATCTATCTGGTTTCTTACCCTTGTCAGCTCATTTTCTATCTGCATGATTTCAGGAATGTTTTCAGCCATGACTAAAAGTTCTCTCAGTCTTGTTTCCTGAGCTTCAAGGTTTACAACCTTGCTTTCAGTATCATAGTAGGATTTTGTCATGTCCGTTTCATTGGTTCTTTCACTTGTTACTTCAACAAGATCTCCCTCTTCAGTAATGAAGCCATATGCTTCATTAAATATTTCCTGAGGTACTCTTACAGTCATATATCCATTTTTAAGATTTATGTTTTCACCTTTTTCATAGTCATAGTAATAGTAGTTGTTTGAATAGGTTTCAAAAGCTTCTATATATCCACCGTAGAAATTGACTTTCCCCTTTATCTCTGATATGAAAAGGTCGTAGTCTTCTGTTTCAATGGAAACATAGCCGTTTTTAACTATCTTAAGCTCTCTATCCCTATATCCTTCATTTGAAGTAACTGCAACCTTGTCGTCATATTCTGCATTTCCTTCCCTTTCATCTGTAGTTGCATAATCACCATCATCATAGCTTTTAGCCATATTAGAGTCTGTAGCTCCGTATTCCATATCTGGTGCACGAGGTTCAGATGGTTCTTCAGCAAATTCCATGGAATATTCAGCGGGAGCACTGTCCATTATTTCATTTTTCTGCATTCCCATTTTCCCACTGTTGAGTGCCACAGGAACCATCAGCACTATTATAAGGGCTGCCGCTATTGCAGACATTTTCCTTATCCCAAATCGCTTCTTTGTTTTCTTTTCCTCGGGCCTAGCTTCCTTCAACTTCATATGAAGGTTCTTGCAATAGCCTTCCGGCAATTCCTCCATAGGTATACTGTTAAGTTCTTTTACTATTCTTTTTATTTTATCAAGCTCATTCCTGCAGTCTTCACATTCCGATACATGATTTTCAAATTCAGTCTTTTCTTCTTCAGTCAGCTCATTGTCCAGGTAAAGTGAAATTTTCTGTCTGCATTCTTTGCAAATCATACGATCACCATCCAATTAATTATAATCTTTCATATTTTCTTCAAGTATTTCCTTTAACTTTTGTCGTCCCCTGCTTATCCTTGATTTAACAGTTCCTATATTACAGGTGAGAATCTTTGATATTTCGCTATAGCTGAAATCATTGATATCCCGCAATATTATTACCGTCTTGAAGTCATCGTCCAGTTTTTCTATTGCCCCCATAACTATTTCAGAAGTAAATTTTCTGTCAATAATCTTTTCAGGTGACGACTCCTTATCTTCCAATTCCATGTAGAATTCATCATATCCTGAATGAATGGGCTGGTCGACAGAAACCGTGTTTTCCTTCTTTTTCCTTTTAAAATCAAGGCAGGAATTCACCACTATTCTGTACATCCATGTCTTGAAGGATGAATTCATATTGAACTTTTCAATATTTTTGAATACCTTAATCAAAGACTCCTGAGAAACATCTTCAGCATCCTCTTTGTTCCTTAAAAACTTTAAGGCAATATTATATGCTATTTTCTTGTAATCCTTGATTAGAGTTTCGAAGGAGTCAATGTCCCCTTTTTGACTTCTTTTTATCAATAAAAGCTCTGCTTCATTCAAAATATCCACCCCATTCTTTAATATAGACGATTATAATTAATTATTTGTTCCATAAAATTGATTTTTTTACATTTACTCGTTATATAACTTATTAAGAAAGAAAACTGCAAGTATACCCGGTCCCGTATGTGCAGCTATCGCACCACCCATATATTCAATTATATAGTTTTGGCACTCAGTTTCCCTTGTAATCTTTTCAATTAATAAATCCTTGGATTTCATATCGTTGCTGTGTCCTACAGCCACAGTCTGTTCACAAATATTATGGTTTCTTTCCTTTATAATATCAGACATCCTGTTCAGGGCCTTTTTTCTTCCCCTTGTCTTTTCAAGAATTTCAAGCTTGCCATCCCTGATTTCCAGTATTGGCTTGATATTGAGCATTCCACCTATTATTGCGCTGGTCCTGCTGACCCTTCCTCCTTTAAATAGATACTCAATGTTATCCACTGTGAATATATGTTCTCCGTGGTCCCTGTAGTGTTCTAGCATATCAATTATTTCTTCAATACCTCTGTTTGCATCAAGCATTTTAGCAGCTTCCAATACTGCCAATCCAAGCATTCCGCAGGTTAGCCTTGAATCAAATACTATTATCTCTCCTTTGGGATAATCCTTTAAAACATTTTCTCTAGCAACCACAGACGAATTAAAGGTACTTGATATACCTGATGAAAATCCTATATACAAGCATTTATCTCCCTTGGACAGGTGATTTCTGAAACTGTCTTCAAATATTTTTGGAGGAATCTGGGCTGTTTTGAAAAATGCACCCTCATCCATCATGCTATACATCTTTTCTGGCATAATGGAAACCTTGTCCCTATATTCCTTATCCTCATTATATATATATATCGGTATCATTTCTATTTTATATTGCTTAATTAATTCAACTTTCAAATCACAGGCTGAATCAGTTATTATTCTGTACATATACTAACCTCCCCAATTTAAATTAATTATACTATAGCGAAAAACCATTTACAATAAGCCAAGCAGTTAATAACAATTATTTAATAATTTAGTAACAATTATACTTGATAAAGCGGCTATGTCACATTAGTCGCGTAAGCTGAAGCAAAAAAACTTCAGAAAGGTTATTGACATATGCCAAATACATGCTATAATTAAAACATAAGTAGCATATACCCAATTAAAAGAAGGAGGATTTAAAATGTCATATAGAGATAGAACCGGCCCAGAAGGAATGGGACCATTGACTGGAAGAGGTCTAGGTAATTGTACAAAAGAAGAAGCTGCAACAACTGCAGGTTATAACTGTGGATATGGAATAGGAAGAAGAGGTGCAGGCCGAGGAATGGGCAGAGGATGCAGA
>NZ_CEZJXU010000059.1:0-1809 GCF_983023055.1 Dethiosulfatibacter sp.
TATTTATCCTCCAATACTTGCTCTATAAACTGGAATCCTTATTCCATTTATATTGAAATATGAAACTTTTGTTAATTTAGTACCGTCAGAATCCTTTTCAAAGCATTGTTTTTCAACTTTCCTAGATTTGCTATTTCTTTTTTTAAGTCGTTTGTTTTTTATTTCATGTTTATCACACTTTCGTATATACATTTCCAAGTTTTTCTCTTTTTTTCTTTTCTCCATATTCATCAATTTTTACCCCCTTTTTCAGTAATCCTAGCATTCTTTAGTTCTTTGACATCATAAGGATCCGTGATATCTTTTCCTTCAAATTTCTTTAGAAATTGCAGAAGTGCAATTTTTCTAACCTTATACCTTCCCAACTTTAGAACTGGTAAAGTTCCTGCTTTAATAAGTTCATAGACTGTTGCAGGGTTTGTTTTCAACAATTTTGATACTTCATCTACTGTGTATAAAACATCTTCCATTTAATTCTCCCTCTTCTATATTTTAATTAACTGAAATGTCAATCACTTTGTTTTTTGCTAATCGTTAATTTAACAGGTGAAAAAATATCATTTATATCCACATTTAATAATTCGGCAACGCATTCTGCAATGTCTAATGGAATATCTCGTTGCCTAGTTTCATATAAACAATATGTAGGTATCGATATACCAGCTTTTTTCGCCATATAGCCTTGTGTATATCCTTTCTCATTCCGTAATTCTTTCAATTTATTACTCAAATTTCCTCCCTCCCTTCATTTTGCTATGTGTTAATCTTAAGACCATTGTAGTTTAACAATTTGCTAAAGTCAATGGTTATTTTAACATTTAGCAAATTTTGATATTTATTTTAACATTTAGAAAAATTATGATTTACAAACTGAAAATTTAGTAATAAAATAGTTACATAAAGTAGAATAGAGGTTAATATGAAAAACAACGTTTTAGGAAAAAGATTGAAAGAACTCAGAGAGAATGCTGGCTATAATCAACTCGAATTAGCCGAATTACTAAATATCAACAATGCAACCTTATCTCAATATGAAAGTGGAAAAAGAATTCCAAGTGATGAAGTGAAAATCAAAATATCCGAAACACTCAACTGTTCTCTAGACTATCTGATAGGTATATATCCTTTTAAAAATCATAAGGAGTATGTTAATTCCATATATGTTGCTACTATGGAAAACTCATTGAATCATCCAGATAAAATATCTCTTATTAACAATGCAGTAATTTATCTCAAGTCAGATAATTCAGATGAATTGAACAAAAAAATAAAATCCTATGCTATAGAATTGTTTAATAAATTTATTCATAATATTAAATTAACTGATATTGAATTATATGAATTAGCTTGTATGATTTTTGTACAGATCGGAGTAGATTCTAATGGTTATGGATATCTTGAGTTATACAATGGCAAAAGATATAACTTCAAAATGCATCCTAATAATATTAGAACAATAACTCTTGATTTAAGTACTAGCTTAATAGCATTTAAGGAAAATCACGACAAATCCGAATTCATAAGGTACAATTACGAAAATGAGGAGTTTGTAGAATGGTTCAAACCAGACAGTTCAGATAATAAATCAAATATATATTCTGCTAAAACAAATATCTTACTCAACGAATTACTTGACATGTCTGAAGATGATATCGATTTAATTATAACAATGGTTAAAAGAATGAAGAAAAATTTTAACAAAGATTAATAAATAATATGTATAAAAAGGAGGTGAAATCATGGCAGGATCAGTAAGAAAGAAAGGCAACCGCTGGTATTATTCATTTGAAGCTTCAAATGTTGATGGGA